>JAFZPO010000020.1 GCA_017550305.1 Clostridia bacterium | reverse complement strand
TGGATCAACCGCATCGTCGCGGAAGCGGATAAAGTCATCTGCCTCGGCGCCTGCACGCATCACGTCATGGCAGGCTACGGCGGAGGAAGGAAGAGCATCGTTCCCGGCGTCGCAGGCCTGCAGACCATCCGTCATAATCACGCGTACTCGCTCGACCCGCGTTCGCTGGTCAGCAACCCGCTCATCGGCAACGGTGTCTTAAAAGGTAACCCGCTGCATGAAGACATGGTCGAAGCCGCCGCTCTGGTCCCGCAGCTGTACTGCGTGACGCTGGTCATGAATGCTGATATGAAGCTCGCGGAGATCTATGCCGGGCATTACCTCACTTCATGGGAGGCTGCCTGCCAGGCCGTCGACCGCATATACCGCGTATCTGTTCCGCGCAAGGCGGACGCGATCATTGCCAGCTGCGGCGGGTTTCCCAAGGATATGTCGCTGTATCAGGGAACGAAGACGATCGACAATATCGAAACGGGTCTCAAGCGCGGCGGGAAACTGATCCTGCTTATCGAAGCCCGCGACGGCGGCGGGCCGGAAGAATACTTCGACTGGATCCGGAACCTCCTGGACGGCAGCATCGAAAAACGCCTGCGCGAGAGCTTCACAGTCCCAGGGTATATCTTCTTCCTGAACTGCGAGCAGGCACAGCGCTATCAGATCTATCTGCTGACCTCAATCCCGGACGAGACCGTCGCGCCCATGGGCATTCATGCCTATAACAATATGAAGGACCTGCTTGAAGCCGCGCAGATCGATAATGATCTTCTCTATGTGATCCCCAACGGAAGCACCGTCATCCCCTACGCAGAGGAGGCTTAAACATGCTCAAATACGCCGCGGACAGATTCCAGTCGCATACCAGTGCCCTGTCGCTGGATACGGAAGCGCTGAAGCGCTATCCGGATATGATCGACCTGAGCATCGGCGATACCGATATCATCACCGACAAGCGCATCATCGATGCCGCTTTCAGGGATGCCTGCGCAGGCTATACACGCTACGGCGATCCCAAGGGCGATCCTGAGCTCATCGAGGCCGTCTGCAAAGCCTGGAGGGAAGACTATGACCAGACGATCTCCCCGAAGGAAGTCGTGGTCACCACTTCCAGCTGCATGGGCATGGCGCAGGTCATGCTGGGCCTGCTGAACCCCGGCGACGAAGTGCTGGTATTCGGCCCCTACTTCTCCCCGTACAAGGACCAAATCGAGATGGCCGGCGGAAAGGCCGTGGAAGTCGTCACCTACGCCGAGAACAGCTTCTTCCCGCAGGAAGAGGACGTGCGCGCTGCCATCACGAATAAGACCAAAGCCTTCATTATCAATACGCCCAATAATCCGACGGGCACCGCCTATGATCTTCCGACGCTGCAGATGCTCGCGCGCCTCGCGCAGGAGTTTGATCTGCTGGCCGTAGCGGATGAGATCTATACGCGGTATCTCTATGACGGCATGTTCATCCCCATGCGCACGCTGCCCGGCATGGCCGACCGCACGATCACGCTCAACAGCTTCTCTAAAAACTTCATGATGACCGGCTGGCGAGTCGGATATATCATCGCGCATCCCGACCTGATCTCCGTTTTCCAGCATATCAATAACGGCATGACCTATGTCACGCCCTCCATTTCCCAGCGCGCTGCCCTGTACGCATTGACAATTCGGCAGGATATTGCCGAAAAATATATATCCGTATACAGAAATCGTGTATATTATGCATACGAACGTATCAGTCAGATCCCCTGGCTGAGCATCGTAAAACCCCGCGGAACGTTCTATCTTTTCCCCAGGATCGATCCCGCGATCCCCATGAAAGATGGAGAATTCTGTAAATATCTTATCGAAAATGCACATCTTCTCGTAAGTGCCGGAAGCGCGTTTGGCCTTGCAGGACAAGGACATTTCCGCATTGCGGCCACTGTTCCGCAGGAAAAGCTCGCCGTCGCGATGGACCGTCTGGCAGCCCTGGAACCCCCGCTGAAATAAAATTCAAAAAATTTCAAAAAATTTATAAATACCCTATTGACAACATTCAGGTGGCGTGTATAATAATACGCGTAACCTGAATTTTATTCATTGGAGGAAACCATTATGAAGAAGATTATCTGCACTGTTCTCAGCCTGATGCTGATCGCCTCTGTCATTCTTGCTCCCGCCGCCATCGCCGAAGCGCCCATGGGCCCCGTGATGGAAAAGATCAAGGCCAGCGGCAAGATGATCGTTGGTACCGAAGCTACCTATCCCCCGTACGAGTACCTGGATGACAACGCCCAGCCTGCCGGCTGCGACATCTGGCTCTCCCAGCAGATCGCTGACGCTCTCGGCGTAGAGCTCGTGATCAGCGACATGGAGTTCGACGGCATCATCCCCGCCGTCCAGAGCGGCCTGGTTGACATCGGCATCGCGGCTTTCACCAAGACTCCCGAGCGTGCTGAAGTCATTGACTTCTCCGATCTGTACGAGACCAGCGCACAGCTGCTGGTTGTCAAGGCAGGCAACGCTGATGTATATGCCACCAAGGAAGCCATGGCCGGCAAGCAGGTCGGTGCTCAGCAGGGCACGATCCAGAGCCAGCTGATTGAGAAGGCCCTGCCCGACAGCACCCTGTTCGAGCTGAAGACCTACCCCGAACTCGCTCTTGAGACCATCAACGGCAACATCGTCGGTTTCGTAGTTGACTACGCAGTCGGCATGGCCATGATCGCCTCCAGCGACGGCGCCCTGGAAGTCAGCGCTTTCGAGTTCACTGCCGAGGAAGCTTCCTTCGGTAAGGCCTGCGTCATCGCCAAAGGCAACGAGGACTTCGTGGCTGCTGTCAACGAAGTGATCGCCAAGGTTCTGGAAGACGGTTCCTACCAGGCCGCTTATGATGCCGCTGTAGCCGCTACCGGCGAGACTGGCGAGTAATAACAGGCAGATCGATATATTCTGCCGGGAGACCGATCTGGTTTCCCGGCTTTCGCCTTGAATAAACCCGCAGGAGGAACACGCTGTGTTTTTTACTAACGTCTGGTCGACGATAACACGCTACTACAACTTTTTCCTGGAAGGTGTGCAGAACACGCTGATCATTGCCGTATTCACGGTACTGTTCGGCACGCTGCTCGGCATACTGCTGGCCGTAGCGAAAATGAGCAACTTCAAGCCCCTCAAGTGGCTTTCCACGGCCTATATCGAATTCTTCCGCGGAACTCCGCTGATGGTCCAGCTGATGTTCATCTTCTACGGCCTGCCCATGATCGGCATCACTTTCCCCGAGATCCCCTTCATCGAGAACTTCCAGCGTTTTGCCGCCGGTATTGTCGCCATGAGCCTCAACAGCGCGGCATATGTCGCAGAAGTCATCCGCAGTGGTATCCAGGCAGTCGATGTCGGCCAGATGGAAGCGTCGCGTTCTCTCGGCTTCAACAAGGCCCAGAGCATGCTGCTCGTTATCCTCCCCCAGGCGATCAAGAACATCCTTCCCGCACTGGGCAATGAGTTCGTTACTGTCATCAAGGAAAGCTCCATCGTTTCCGTTATCGGCATCGCGGACCTGATGTACCGTACCAACGGCGTCAAGGCCAAGAACTATAAAACGCTGGAGTGTCTCTTCATTGCGGCTATCATCTACTTTATTCTGACTTTCGTCAGCAGCCGCCTGATCGCCCTGATGGAAAGGAGAATGAACCGTGCCCGCAAGTAATCGTGAGATCATCCATGTCAAGAACCTGACAAAGAAATTCGGCAAGCTGGTCGTGCTTGACAACATTTCCGTTTCTTTCCGTGAACATGAGGTCGTCAGCGTGATCGGACCGTCCGGCGGCGGCAAGAGCACATTCCTCCGCTGCCTCAATCTTCTGGAAATGCCCACCAACGGCCAGGTGATCGTCGACGGCATCGATATCTGCGACAAAAAGACGGATATCAATCTGCACC
>JAFZPO010000109.1 GCA_017550305.1 Clostridia bacterium | reverse complement strand
GCGTCCTGCAAATGCTATCACAAAGAATGCAGCAGTATAAAAGGTAAGATTCAGCAGCAATGCCACCGTGGTCACACCTGCCGGAATCCCGTCTCCCAGCATCATCAGGCCCTCAGCGGGCTGGCCGCCTGTCGCTGAAGGTGTAATAGCGGAAAAATAGATGTCCGCAGCCGAATAGGCAATGCCACGATGCAGACGACGCTTATAGCCCAGCGCACGAAGGATAACGAGCATTGCGATGCCTTCAAACGCGATAAACCCCAGCATACAAGCAACCGCCGCAGGCATTCCCCACGGCTTGAGGCCATGCATATATTCAAAGAAATCAGCTGCGCTGAATGTCTTGCTTTGCTGACTGACGGTATAGATCGTCAGTGTTACCAACACCAGAAAGACAACCGGCGTAAGCCACCTGTTTTTCTTCACGGGTTCCCCTCCTGAAAAAGTACCAATATATATTATCACAATCATTGTTGCTGAGCAACTTTTTTCTTTATCATACGAAGGATTCCATGAGTTGGCTTTTGGTTTTTGTACACCCGCCAAAGTACGGCTTTTCCTTGACATTCTGACCTGTTACGGGTATTATTACAGGGTATGTAAAGAGGGAGGGACTGCTATGAGCAATCTGACAATCTCATCTTTGACACCATAGTACGATAAAAACCCCTGCCAGGCCTCTAAAATCAAGGCTTGCAGGGGTTCACATCATTTTTACGAACACCGTACTACGGGTTTGGAGCAGATGTGATCCGGTTATGAATCAGCATTTGATTATTTCATGCGTTCTTTGTTTTGTTTTGCGGATAATGCCTTTCATTGCTTTTGCTTTTGTTATTTCATAGTCTGTGCGGAATCCTGCCATCTCATGAAGGGAATCTGTTATGTCTGTACGGGTATAGGATGGGATGTGCCCGATATCTTTTGCCTTTGTCATCCGCATGCCGCGAAGTGTATCAAGGATCGTTCCGCACGTATATTTGCCGCCGAGCTTTTTTTCAAGGATCCGGATCACAAGAAGAGAAATAAAGCAGGTCAGGAAATGCGCCTTAATGCGGTCATTGCGGCTGAGATAGACCGGGCGGGAATGGAAATCACTTTTCATGATGCGGAAGGATTCCTCGATTTCCCAGCGCCCTCTTGAAACACTGAGCACGGCAGATACATCGTCCAGCAGATTCGTTTCGACAGCATAAAAGCCGTCAAACCTTGCTTCCTCAGCGATCGCATTTTCATTCAGTTCGTAATTGATCCTGACTTTTACGCCTTTGTTGTCCCGGGCAGTTTTCCGAATGAAACGCCTGTAGTCCTGGGCATTTTTTGTTTCTATAGACTTTTCGCCGGACGCAATGGCTTTAACCGCTCTGTCGATCTGACCGTTCCGCTTCGCCACCAGATAATCCCGGTATTTCAGCGAATATGTAATGATCCGGGAATACTCAAACGATATATCCCGCTTTTCGTCATAGTCCCTTATGAATCTCTCTTTATAGAATACTTTATCGTAATTCCGGGTGCGCTCTTCCTCCGTTTTCTCAAGTTCACGAATATCGTAGGTTTTCCTGTCATCCTTGTCCAGCTTCCATCCGGTGGGATCCAGACACCAGTCCGCGTCTTCCTTTTTCATTTTCTTAATGGAAACAGTGGTAATAAACGAGCGCTCGCCAAAGTTGTTGTACATCTTGTTGTCCGCACTGCTCAACCCTGAATCCGTGCAGACAACGAACTTTGACAGCTCAAAGTCTTCCAGAATCTTCTTTTCCAAAGGAACAAGGGTCGGCTGTTCGTTCTGATTCCCCCGATTGAGGCAGATCGCCAGCGGGATCCCGGAATAGTCCATGAACATCCCCATCTCCACAACAGGAGAAGGCTGATGCTGCTTGCTGTATCCGTATTTTCTCGCCGCAATATCCCGCCGGTCCGCTTCTTCGTTGGATATGTTATCTTCCGCTTCGATCTCAAAAAAGAAATTTGTACAGTCATAATACAGCACGCCTGTTTTCCGGGCGATCACTTCACTGCTGTTTTTGTACAGTTCTGCCTGAATCGGATAAAACTCTTTGGCAAACACCGAAAGCGCCCGGACGATCTGATGATATTCAAAAGACGCTGTCTCCAGCAGATCCTGTGACTGACGGTATGTGCTGAGCTTTGACGACGGGTACAGGATGCGTCCATATACCAGACGGCTTAATATTTCATTCAGATCATATTGAAAGTTATATTCCTTGCTGATCCGGTTACAGATCAGGTCCAGTCTGAGCTGATAGTATATCTGCTGAAGAAACAGATATCCGATGTTACAGCTTTGAGCCTGTCCTTTTTCAATGAGCTCTGTCTGACAATACGGAACAAGGATCTTGATCTTCCTTTCAAGTTCTTCCTTTTCGTTGAGCTTTGCTACATAATCTTCCATCCACTGCTGCGGATCGTCGCAATTATACTTTTCCCTGATCTCCTCCGGATATCCAAGCCTTTCGTATGTTTCGCTGGTGTTCTTGCCATTTTTGTAAACAGATCTGATAACGTAATAGCAGTTTCCTTTTGAAGTCTTATTGTACTTAAGTCTCATGGCGTACCTCCCGCATCTAGTGGTTCAACCATAGATATTATACCACATAGTACGATGGTACGCAAGACACAATTTCTTATTTGACGCAAAAAAATAGATTTTTCAACACTTTTCTCGTTTTTAAGTGTCAAAGACCCGTGCCGCCCCCTTTCCTGCCTTCAAAAAAAGTATGTTCTTACTATACTATCTCGCTCTGGGAATTACAAGACGCCCCATTTGCAAAAAAATTTCGGCAGGGGGTTGCATTCCGTTTTTCATTATGATAGAATAATCAAGCTGTCAAAAGAAGCTTTCCGCGGCCCTGCCGCGTGGGTTACTCTAAGCTCCGACAGGGAGGTGTATCGGAAATGGGCAAGTATTGTGAAGTGTGCAACAAGGGTTTGATGAACGGCAACCGCGTCAGCCATGCCGAAAACAAGACCGGTCGTATGTACGCCCCCAATGTCCAGCGCGTTCGCGTGCTGGTGGACGGCCGTCCTACGCATCTGAATGTCTGCACCCGCTGCCTCCGCAGCGGCAAGGTCGTGCGTGCGCTGCCCAGCATTGGCGCCGAGGCCTGAGTATAAGGCACACAAAAAGCTCTCTCGTTTTGAGGGAGCTTTTTTGTTGCCTTTTTTATCAACGGCGGTCGTTGAGGTAGCGGCCGAAGTCCGCCATATTCTCAAGCGTCCTGCCGCAGCCGATCGCCACGCACGCCTGCGCGTTGTCGGCCACACGGCAGCCGATGCTCAGTTCCTGGGAAATCGCATCCGCAAGGCCGGTCAGGAGCGCTCCGCCGCCCGTCAGGACGATACCACTGTCATATACGTCATTGGTCAGTTCGGCCGGCGTGCTCTCAAAGGTGGCACGGATCGCATAGATCAGCTGCGTCAGCGGTTCATCGATCGCTTCATAGATCTCATCTGATGTGATGCGCATCAGTTTGGGCAGGCCGCTGATCATGTTGCGTCCGGTAATATCCAGATAAAGCTGCTCTTCACGCGGAATGGCGCCGCCGATCGTTACCTTGAGCTCCTCCGCCGTGCGCTCGCCGATCTTCAGGTTGTGCTTCTTGGCCAAGTACCTTTCGATCTCTTCATTGAACTGGTCGCCGCCCAGCGGGATGGAATTCGCGGTCACTACATTGCCTGCGGAGATCACGGCGATATCCGTCATGCCCGCGCCGATATCCACGATCATGGAGCCGTATACATCGCCGACGTCGATCTTGGCGCCGATCGCCGCCGCCATGGGGCGGCCCAGCAACTGGGTACGGCGTACGCCGGCCTCGAACATTACAGCTGCGATGTTGCGCTTTTCATTCTCATTGATGCCGCTCGGCAGCGAAAGGACCGCGCGCGGGCGGGAGAACATGCGCTTGCCGATCACCTGTACCACAAAATGGTGCAGCATGGTGCTGGTCAGTTCAAAGTCAGCTACTGCGCCCTTCTGCAGCGGGCGTACCGTCATCAGCCCGCCGGGTGTGCGGCCGATCATGCGGTAAGCTTCGCGGCCGATCGCGTGAATGACACGGGTATCCCTCTCCAGTGCCACCACCGTCGGCTCGTTCAGCACGACGCCCTTATTGCGGGCATATATCACCACATTGGACGTGCCCAGATCAATGCCGATATCCGCTACGGATGCCATAGATACGTTCTCCTTCGATTCTTGCGCTTTTCGGGATGCTGCCCATCCCGCGTTCTGCCACCAGCGCAGCCGATGCCAAAACTGAAGCGGTATTGACACCACATACAGGCAGACAAGTACTGCTTCAGCCCTATAATATCACAGAATATTGTTTTTGAATACCACTTTTGTAACAATATTGAAAATATTTTTTAATTAATTCGCCACTTTACTGCTCGTCTGCCACCCAAAGAGTGCGGTTTCCGAGCACATCGACCAGGGAAATTGCTACCTGGCCGCGGAAGAGCGGCAATTCGAGCATTGTTTCCAGCTTCGGGTCCTGCTTGCGCCGGGCAGTGGAAACATAGGCGCGGTAGGCACCGTCGCGCAGGAATCCGACCGACCACTGGTCGATCGCATCCATTCCGTCCACCACCAGCTCTTCGGGCTGGAGCACAGTGCCTTCGGGAAGGGTCAGTGCGGGCAGGAAGCTTTGCAGCGTGACTTCATAATAGCCGATCCCCGGCAGCAGATCAGCCTCCAGCTGAGCGGGAGTATGCACGAACGGCGTACGGATCTCCAGGTTCGTATCCAGCAGGCGCTTGCGGCATACCGAAATGGCATGCGGGCTCAGATCGACGCCCAGATAGCGGCAGTCATTCTGGGCTGCAGCAACAAGCGTAGTGCCCGAGCCGCAGAACAGGTCCGCCACCATGTCCCCCGGCTTCGTACAGCAGCGCACGATGCGCTCGAGCAGCGCCAGCGGCTTCTGGGTATCATACCCCGTACGTTGCGGGTCCTTCTGCTGGAGATGGCTGACATCGCTCCATACATCATCCGGGAAAACAGGCTCATCGTCATAATAGGTATACAGCTTTCCGCCGGCGCGGATCGTACGGCAGGGGCGTCCCTGATCGTCCACGGTGCGACGCATATGATTGCTGCGGTTATCTTTCCTGGATACGGCTACGCGGGTAATATCAAAGAACAGCGATTTGGATTTCGCATAGAACAGGATAATGTCATGCTTACGGCTGAAATGCTTCTTGGCGCGACCGCCCGTCTGGTAGGCCCATACGATCTCATTGATGAAATTGCTTTCACCGAAGATCTCATCGAGCAACAGGCGCGCCTGCGCGTTCATGCGGCTGTCCAGATGCAGGAAGAGCGCACCGGTATCACTGAGCAGATCATATGCGCGTTCGACCGCAGCGCGCAGCAGCTGCAGATAGCGCACCTGTCCGCCCGAACGGCTGTCTGTAAAGGCGCGCAGCGTCAAAGCGGGCGTACCGTCCTGCCAGCCCTTCTCTCCTATACGCATGCGGAAATAAAAATCATCACCCGTGAAAAAAGGCGGGTCCATATAGACACACTGTACCCTGCCGTTATAGGCAGACAGATCAACCGTGCGTATATCCCCCTGGATCAGTATTCCGCCGGCTCTTTCCCCGGCGATCATTTCCCGGCTGCCATCAATCTGGTGCCAGATCATCCGTTTTCCTCCTCCCAGGTACGCAGTCGGCTGAAATACCGTCCCAACGCACGAAAATACTCACAATACGTTTCATGTCTGCACAGGATACGCGCGCTTTCCAGAACAGCCTGTGCAAAGCCCGTGTCCATGCCGTTCACTCCATATTCGCACAGCGGACAGACGGCATAGGCACGGGGATCGACAATCACCCGCAGCCGCTCTCTCCCGTCCCGCGATTCAAGCACGGGTGTCAGCGGGAACACGCGGCAGGCGTAAGGCCGCTGTGTGCGGTCGCATGTACCGTCGCATACCAGCAGTTTCATGTCCGGCAGGATGGCGTCATCACGCTGCAGCCGCATGCCGGAAGGCCGAGACGTATAAAGGCGGTCCTCGTGCGGCAATAAAAGCATGCCGCCCTGACCGTCCTCATCCGCCTGACAACAGGCCGCTCCGCAGATGCGGCCGCAGTCCCGCCGCAGGGGCGTCAGCTGCTCCAGCAGCTGGCGCGCCTGCAGCACGGCCTGCAGCTCATCTCTTATCTGCTGATCGTCTGCCGTCATTATACAGTTTGATCAGTAACGCCACCAGCGCAGCAGATCCAGGCTGCGCGGGATCGTGACGAAATATCCGCTCAGGGAATACTTGATACCCTGGTAGATCTCTTCATACTGGATAAAGTATCCGCTCTGGTAAGGCTCGATGCGCCACTGGCCCAGCTGGTCAGGCGCGGTCGTGGGCTGCACATCCCAGTACAGATCGGTAGTGCCCGAATAGTTATAGTTGTAATTATAATACGGTGACGGCGAAGGAGTAGCCGTTACATAGGCGGCCGGCCAGTTGTTCCAGGGCAGCGGCATTACATAAGGCACGGCCGTCGGGTTGGGCGTGGCACCGATCAGGTCCAGATAAGTGGTATGCGCGGTCAGCTCGCGGTTGTTCACCTTCGGAGGATTATGCCCCTGACGGTTTACAGTCTTGGTGACATTACCCGAGGAGTTCAGCTGATGGTAGATACCGTTGACCCACGCCTCAAAGCGGCATTCCTGTGCCTTATAGCGCGCCTCAGCTTCAGTCATAGCCGCCTGCGACAGGTTGGTCGTCTTGATCCAGCCGGCCCCGGTCCCGTTATACAGGTTGCCGTACTCACCCAGCGTATACTCTTCCTGGATAATCTCATAGAACTCTTTGGAGAAAGTGATATAGGTCATATCATTTTTCGTCTCATATGTCTGTACCGGCGTATAGACACCGATACGCCCGATGCTCGTGCCGTCTTCGGTACGCACGTTCACGCGGTCGACATTGATGATGGTAATGGTCTCACGGCTGACGGTGTCTGCCATGGCAACACTGCATACTGCGATCAATACAATCAAAACAAGCAAAGACAGAAGCAGCTTTTTCATCGTCGTTTCCCTCCTGCAAAAGCCCAATTGTTAAAGCCGAAACATAACGCCGGTCTTTTCTGGTTATATTGTATCCTTTTTATGTGTAAATTGCAATCAGTTTTGGTTTTCGCTTTGCAATCTTTACATGTCAGCGTATAATAAAAACAGAAAGGAGACCGGCTATGTCCTTTATTCTTCCCGCTCCCGTCCTGGAAGCGCTTTCCCGCCTGAATGCCAGCGGTTTTCCCGCCTATGTCGTAGGCGGCTGCGTGCGCGATCTTCTCTTGGGAAAAGTGCCGCATGATTTTGATATCTGCACGGCCGCCCTGCCCGAGGACGTCCATGCCTGCTTTGCTGAGCGGAAAATCATCGATACCGGCATCCGCCACGGCACGGTCATGGTACTCTTGGACGGCCAGGAACTGGAGATCACGACCTTCCGTACGGACGGTGATTATCTGGACGGCCGGCATCCGCTGTCGGTATCCTTTACAAGGACGCTGGATGAAGACCTGAAACGCCGTGATTTTACTGTGAACGCCATGGCCTGGAACCCGCAGGACGGCCTGGTCGACCTGTTTGACGGGCAGGCGGATCTGAAGTTCCGCCGCCTGCGCTGCGTAGGCGACCCGCAGGAGCGTTTCACGGAGGACGCGCTGAGGATCATGCGCGTCCTGCGATTTGCCGCACAGCTGGACTTCTCCATCGACCCGCCGACGGCGCAGGCCGCGCACCTGCTGCGCGAACGTCTGCAGCTGATCAGCCGCGAACGCATCTCACAGGAACTGCTCCATATGCTGCGCTATCCCGCGGCGCCTGACCTGCTGGCGGAATTCAGCGATGTTCTTGCAGCCGCCCTGCCTTCACTGCCTCTTAGCGCCCTGCCTGAAGGCCTGTCCGCGCTTCACCGGCTTCCTGCCGGGCCTGACAGTGTCACCACCCTCGCGGCATTTCTGTGCGGCTGTCAGCCGGAAGTCGCAGACGAATGCCTTACTTCGCTCAAGCTCTCCCGCATCATGCATCACGATGCCCTGCAGCTGGCAGAATCCGCCCACACCCTTTTCCCTGTCGGGGATTCCGCCATATGGCTGGCACGTCTGGGTGAGAAGCAGATGGAGCGCCTGCTCACTCTGCAGGAGGCCTGCAATACGATCACGGCAGAGGAAGCCGCGCAGCGGCGCGCTGTAGCCGAAAGTGCACTGCTGGACAAACTGCCGCTGTCCATTCATCAGCTGCCCGTGAACGGCAGGGATCTCAAGCGTCTCCATCTGTCTGGCGCAGCGATCGGGGACATGCTCACGCGTCTGTACGAATCCGTTCTCCGCCGTGAGTGCGCGTGTGAGCGTGAAGCCCTGCTTGCGCTCGCCAGAAAACATATCGAACAGAACTAAAGCAACCGCCCCCGGACAGAACCGGAAGCGGCTGCACAGTACCGGCGAAAGCCGGTTTTTTATTTTACGACGATATTCAGCAGACGGCCGGGAACGAAGATGAACTTCACGATCTGCTTGTCGCCTACTGCCTTCACGACATCGGGATGATCGCGCAGCGTGTCTGCCTGTTCACGGGTCAGGTCAGCAGGCACCATGATGCGGCCGCGGATCTTGCCATTGATCTGGATGGCGATCTCCACTTCGTTCTTCACCATGGCCGCTTCATCGTATTCAGGCCACTTCTGCGTATAGACGGGAGCACCGAAACCGCAGAGCTCCCACAGCTCCTCGCACACATGCGGGGCAACGGGATCGAGCAGCAGGAGCAGCGTGCGGTATTCGCCACGCGTTACGCTGCCCTTTTTCACCAGCTCGTTCACCAGCGTCATCATCTGCGCGATGGCGGTATTGAACTTCATGCCGTCAAAGTCTTCAGAGACCTTCTTGATGGTAGTGTGCACGGAAGCCTTCATGTCTTCGCTGATGCCTTCGTCATCATTCAGGATCTCCTGCAGGCGCCACACGCGTTCGATGAACTTGCGGCAGCCCTTGGCGCCGGTCGTGCTCCACGGGATCGCCTGGTCAAAGGCACCCATGAACATCTCATACATACGGAACGCATCGGCGCCCAGCAGGTCGACCATCTCATCCGGGTTGATGACATTGCCGCGAGACTTGCTCATCTTCTGTCCG
>JAFZPO010000019.1 GCA_017550305.1 Clostridia bacterium | reverse complement strand
TTTATGGAAGGCAGCGGGGTTCCGGAATAGCGAAGGGAATGGTACGGATCATCCTCAGCTACAAGGAAATCATACTTCTCCGCAAGTTTGGCGATCTGCTTCCTGCGCTCCAGAGGCATTGTCACGCCCGTCGGATTCTGGAAGGTGGGGATCGTATAAAGGATGCGGGGATGATATCGCAGGATCGCTTCCTCAAGCGCATCGGTGCGGAGCCCGTTCTCGTCACTTTCGACCGGCACGACCTTCAGCTGGTGCAGCTTCATTGCCTGAACCGCACCCAGAAACGTGGGATTCTCCGTAAGGATCACATCGCCCGGATCCGTATAGGCATCAAGCAAAAGATTGAAAGCCTGCGTCGAACCCGTAACGGGCAGGATCACGGAAGGATCGGTGGAAACATCGAATTCCTGGCGGATATAATCGACCAGCACTTCCCGCAGGGAGGGAAGGCCTTCCGTCATGCCGTACTGCAGCAGGACTTTGCCGTTGGATGCGATCAGTTCTTTTGCGATCTCTGAGACGATCTCATCGGGCAGGGCTGCAGGAGAAGGATTGCCGCCGCCGAAAGAAATGACTCCGGGACGCGCCGTCAGCTTGAAGATCTCACGGATCGCACTGCCTGTAATGCCGTTCAGCCTTGAAGCAAAATGATTTTCGCTCATGCAGAAAGACGCTCCTTTCAAAAACAAAACACCTTCCGGACAAATGCCCGGAAGGCGGTGAATACCACGGTACCACTTCCGTTTGATGCACGCTCACGCGCTGCATCCTTAACGGGAACACACGATTCCCTTGCGCTGTATCCGGCGCACCGGCGAAGGCCTACACGGTTACCTTTCAGCCCCGGGCTCATGGGTGTATTCGCTGCGTCAGTCTCCCCGCTCACACCATCCGCAGGGTCTCTGAAAGACGAATCGCGCAGGTACTTCTCCCAATCATCGCGGAATCATTATAAAAATAAGAATAAGAAATGTCAATACCCTGCATATGCAGTGCAAAAGATTCGAAAGAAATGAAAAAGAAACTGATTGTTTAGAAATTCGACAAGAATAGGGGTTGCTGATACTGCTGTTTTTTCGTAAAATAGATAAGGTTAAGGTTATTAATGCTAACGGAG
Organism: Clostridia bacterium; assembly: GCA_017550305.1. GTDB lineage: Bacteria > Bacillota > Clostridia > Christensenellales > Aristaeellaceae > SFMI01. Next base: position 6,895 of record JAFZPO010000019.1, on the reverse strand, counting down.
GGTCATTATGAGCAAAGTCTACGTATTCGATCATCCACTGATCCAGCACAAGCTCAGCATCATGCGCGACATCAACACCGGTAACAAGGCGTTCCGCGAGCTGCTGGACGAAATCGCCATGCTGATGGTCTATGAAGTTGCACGCGATCTGCCGACTGAAGAGGTTGAGATCGAAACCCCGATCTGCAAGACGACAGTGAAGATGCTTTCAGGTAAACCCATCGGCATTATCCCGATCCTGCGTGCCGGACTGGGAATGGTAGATGGCATTCTGAAACTGATCCCCAATGCTAAAATCGGCCATATCGGCCTGTATCGCGATCCCGAAACCCTTAAGCCTGTGGAATACTACTGCAAACTGCCCGCGGATGCCGAACAGCGTGAACTTTTTGTGGTAGACCCGATGCTCGCTACCGGCGGCAGTGCCTCCGCGGCGATCCAGTTCATCAAGGACCGCGGCTGCCATAACATCCGCCTGGTCAACCTGATCGCGGCCCCTGAAGGCGTCGAACGTATCCAGAAGGATCATCCCGATGTCAACATCTATGTTGCCGCGATGGATGAGAAGCTGAATGATCACGGCTATATCATTCCCGGTCTGGGTGATGCCGGTGACCGCCTCTTCGGGACCAAATAATGCTTACAAAAAAAGACATCGATCAGATCGCCGCAGAGCTTGGATTCTCTGCGGCGTATTGCATTGCTCCGTCTGAAACGGATGCGGTTTCCGAAGGGATCAGGACAATGATCCTGCTGACTCGGAATTATATGCCCGGAAACGGACTGGTCGATGCTTTCTATCCCTGCAGCAATGCGGCATATCATGCGGCTTCCCATATGATCCGAATTCTGAAAGAAAGATGCGGAGCACATGCCGAACGCCTGGGTGCGGTCAAAGTCAAATCTGTATGTTCGCGTATCCCCGCATTCGGACAGGGAAAAAATACACTGAATTATCTTCCTGGAACAGGTTCCAGGTTCTGTGCCGAGATGATCGGAATAACAGAAGAAATATACGGCGAAGAAGGGGAATGCTTCCCTCCGAAACTGCTGCCGTGTGATTCCTGCAGCCGCTGCAGGACTGCCTGCCCGACGGGCGCCATAACTGAACATGGATTCATTAAGGAAAGGTGTATCCGGTTCCATATGCTGAGCGGGAAACCGATGCCTGAGGAATACAGGGAACTGATCGGAACGCTTCCGGGCGTTCATGCCATACTTGGGTGTGAAGTCTGCCAGCGGGCCTGCCCTGCCAACAGCGAGAACGGACTGAGCAGTGAAGAGGAAGCTCCGTATAAGCTGGGCGATTACCTCGTGATGTCGGACGATACACTGGCAGGATTTGCCGAACGCTATGGAAGAAATTATGCAAACAGGAACAGGATCCTCGCACAGGCAGCGCTTGCTGCCGGAAACAGCGGCGATCCCTCGCTTATCCCGCTTCTTGAACGGCTGCTTGACAGCAGTTCCGAAACTGTCGCAGAACACGCGCGCTGGGCAATAGGCCGATTAAAACAGGAATAGGAAAATATTAAAAAATTATTTCAATATATAGTGTAAATATTTCAGATTTATGATATAATCATTTTGCAAATGCAAAATGATTATTAATTTTTGGAGGAAATATGCTGGAAAGAACGCACGACAGCTCGTGGATCGCAGCGCTGCGCGCGTCAGAAGGCGTACATCTGAGCAGCGTCGAGAGAGCCATGACTCAATGGGCGACTGTGGATGACTATGATTCGATTCTGCAGCTTAAATGCGAGAATTCGAATCTGTTGAAGTATTTCTCACAGAGATTTGTTTTACGTGCATACGGGACATGTGATTCATCCGATGTTGCCCGACAGCTGAGGCAGGAGAGCGACAGCGCTGAAATCGTATGTACCGGGAATGAGGATATTTCCATTCAGAGCAATTCGATAGATGCTGTCTTTTATCAGGCGAACCGGAAGAAAAAGATGGATTTCCAGTCTCTTTCCGAGGCTTTCCGTGTCATAAAGGGCGGCGGACAGATGATGATCGCCGTTACGGGTATTCCTGCGACACTGAGACGTATCGGAGCGTTCCTGGGCCTGACACGCCGGAAGAACGACCTGGATCCGCGCAGGATCATGCTCGCGATGGAAAATGCCGGTTTTACTGATGTTTCTTTCCGCAATGTGTTTCCTTTTGTCGGCCTCGCTATGGGATGGAAGCGTGAATAAGATATGAATACAGAGATTACAGGAAAAACAATAGCGCTTGAAATCGAAGGTCATCCTATGACCGTTTTTAATCAGCGCAGCGCTTTATGGAATCATTACTATGATTATGTGAATCCGCCGAAGGCAACCCTTTCCAGTGCCGGATGCGGTGTTTTTTCTATCTGCCATTGCGGTCAGTGGATCACCGGGAAAACATTCTCGCCGGATGAACTGGCTGATTTTTCCATGCGGAACGGCGGACGCGGCGATGACGGGACAGACCGCCCCGCCCTTCTTTCAGCCATGATGGAAAAGGGCTGGGCAGATAGATTCGGCTTCAGATATAACGGAGACGGACTGCGAAATGATGTTCCCGTACTGAACAGACATCTGCTTGAAGGTAAGGGCGTTGCACTCTGCAATCTTCGGGTAGGGCATATCGTCGCACTGGTGAAGGCACGCGTGATAGATAATGAGCTCCAGTATCTTGCGATCGACCCGTATAGTGAGACAACAGACTCCCGTATATTGCCGATCGTCCGCGAAGTCATCAGCGACAGTGCGATCGTTTCAGTCGTAAGGAATCCTGCCGGCGTGAGGACGGGATATAGCCTCCAGTATGCCGTATACTGGTGTTCCAATACCACAGTCCGTGACTTCAATCTTCTGTATACAGTTTAAGCGGAGGCCGCCTTGGCAAGAAAAAGTATCAGCATTCTGTTATGCTGTCTGATGATCCTGGCCATATGCATATATCCGGCGCAGACATGTCAGGCAGAAGAACGCGGTATTATCCGCGTCCTTTTGACACGCCTTGCCTTAACGGATCAGCTGTCAGTTTCGCTGGACGGAAGCTATACGGTAGGCAGCATGGCATTTCAGCGCGGTTCAAAACTGGTCTTCTCATGCGCTACGGGCCATATTGTGCTCTACTATGAAGGAATGGCGATCGAGATGGGCGATTCCGTGCGCCTGGTACGGCATCAGGTAACGGATGAGTCGGAAAACGGAATTCGCCTGAAAAACGAATATCCATTATACTGCGGTGATCTGAATCTCTATACGGATGGGAAACAGCTGACCGCCGTTCTGCACATACCCGTTGAAGAATACCTGCTCGGTGTTCTTCCATATGAAATGAATGAGGCGTTCCCGATTGAGGCGCTGAAAGCACAGGCGGTTGCAGCCAGGTCTTATGCCATAAGGAAGCAGAACAGTTCAGGCCTCTATGATGTTACCGACAATACAAATGATCAGGTTTACCGCGGGTATCAGAAAGAAAACAAAAGTGCTGTCATTGCGGTAAAGGAAACGGAAGGCGTATGCGGATTTGATAAATCGGGCAAGGTCGCACTGTGTTGGTATACTGCGAGCAACGGCGGACAGGTTGAGCTGGCAGAGACAGTATGGGGACAGGGCACCGGGAATTATGTCGAGATGCACGATGACCCATACGACCTTGAGAACCCGGAGAGTGAGGTCAGGTCTGCTAAGATAGCAAAAAAGACTGCCGACGGGATGCTGGGAACGGAAGCATTTACGAATGCCGTAATGCAGGCTGTAACCGGAATGCTTCAGACAACGCTTAAAACAGAAGATATCAGTGAGCTCAGTATTATTGAAGTCACCGGGATGGAACTGTTTGCCCCTTATGCAAAAGACTCCAAGGTAATGACAAAACTGAGCATGAAGATCCTTGCGGAGTTCAGCCAGCCTTATGTCGCGGATGAGCCGGAAATGAGCATTGCGGAGGCTTTCCAGATCCCGGTCCAGCTCGGAACAGAAGAAGCCGTTCAGACACAGGAGCCTGCAACTGCGGAGACACAGTATATCCGTACACAGCGTGAAGTGAATATTGAGCTTCCTGTGTTTACATGTGTTGAACCTTACCTCGGGCTGTCAATAAATTCAAACGATAATGAGATCCTGCGCGTTGAAGAGCTTGAAGATGGTTTTGAGATCACTTCGAGACGCTTTGGGCACGGCGTCGGTATGAGCCAGCGCGGCGCACAGCAGATGGCGGGTGTCTACAGCCTCGATTATCTTCAGATCCTAAAGTTCTATTATCCGGGACTGACATTCAGGAAAATGGATACTGCTGCGAATATCAGCACGCCAGTTGCAGCTGCCTTCCTTTCCACACCGGGTCCTGCCGCTTCACCGACACCCAGACCGACACTGATGCCTGCATCGCATGATCTGGCTGAGGGAGAATACAGGGTCAGCGTTACACAGATCGGGGTTAATTCATCACTGAACCTTCGCAGCGAACCAAGCACGAACGGGGAGATCCTGCGTGTGCTTTATTACGGACAGGAACTAATCGTTACGCAGAACCTTGGAAACGGCTGGCTGAAAGTGAAAACAGACGTGATCGAAGGATATGTAATGGAAAAGTTTGTCGACTTGATAACACAATAAAATGCCGATACATTCCTGTATCGGCAACGGTTTTTTTCCAGAGTAGATGCTATTAGGTGATTTCGACGAACTCGTGAGGTGCTTTGTTCAGCGTTTCGCAGCCGTCTTCGGTTACGACGACAAGGTCTTCGACACGAACGCCGAAACGTCCGGGAAGATAGATTCCCGGCTCAACTGAAAAGATCATTCCGGGCGTAGCGACCGCATCAGAGGTGGCACTTACGTCCGGATATTCATGTACCTCAAGGCCGATGCCGTGCCCGGTGCGGTGAATGAAATATTCACCGTAGCCCGCGTCTTCGATCACTTTACGGGCAGCCCTGTCAATATCCCGGAGAAGTACGCCGGGACGGACAGCAGCGCGTCCGGCGGCATTTGCCTTCCGTACAGTCTCATAGACAAACTTCTGCTCATCTGTTGCTTTTCCGATGAAAACAGTACGGGTCATATCGCTGCAGTAGCTTTTCCATGTAAGCCCGACATCCAGGATGACCGAGTCACCGTCTTTAAGAATGGTGGAATCGGTGCCGTGATGCGGTTCGGCGCAGTTCGCTCCGAAGCAGATAAGAGGGGAAAAGCTGGGCCTGCTTGATCCGAGGGCAGCTGATTCACGGTTATATATTCCGGCGACTTCTTTTTCGGTCATGCCGATACGAAGCTGCGCGATCGTTTTCTGGATCGCTGCGTCATTCTTGAGAGAGCTTTCACGCATCAGCGCGACCTCTATCTTATCCTTGCACAGACGGGCACCGTCCACACACGGAGAACCGATGATTGGCCTGATGTCAGAACGCTTTTCAAGCAGACGGATCGTGAACCTGCTTGGCCAGTCCTTGTCGATCCCGACAGGTCCCGCTGAAAGCGCATCAGCCAGGAGCGCAACGCAGTCCTCGGTGTCGTCATATTCAACAAGAGGAATATCGATTGTACCTTTGAGCGCAAAAAGACGGTTGGCAAACAGAGTGATCTCGCCGCTGTCTTTCAGCAGTACTGCCAGCATTCTTTCTCCGGGATAGATCCATTTCCCGGTCAGATAGAAAACAGAAGCGGGAGCTGAGATGAGCGTCTGCGATAGGTGCATCTTCCGCATCAGGTCAATAACGCGGCTGATTCGCTGATTCTCCATTGAAAGACTCCTTTGCGTCAAGGATGCAGAACAGTGCCGCAGGGATCGCCTTTAAGCACTTTCAGGATATCTTCGGGCTGGGCAAGACCGAAAACGCGGACGGCGGGGATCGCCTGCTCACGAAGCATGGCAAAAGCTGCCGTATCCATTACTTTCAGTCCGCGACGGAGCGCTTCATCATAACTGATGTCAGGGATCAGCTTTGCATGGGGGTTTTTACGGGGGTCATCATCATAGATGCCGTCGATGTTCTTGGCGATCAACAGGGCGTCTGCCTTCATTTCGGCCGCACGCATTACGACAGCGGTATCGGTCGTGAAGAAAGGATTGCCGCTTCCGCCTGCGAAGAAAACGATCTCTTTGTCGGCCATGGCGCGACGCGCGGACTGTACGTTGTACGGTTCGCAGACACGCGGCATATCTATCGCTGAGAAAACCACGGATTTCGCGCCGAAACGTTCTACCGCATCGCGCATGCACAGGCAGTTGATAACGGTACCGAGCATTCCCATGTGGTCCGCGGTTACCGCATCCATATCCTGAGACTGGCGTCCGCGCCAGATGTTGCCTGCACCGATAACCACACCGATCTCGATACCGGAAGAGGCGATCTCCGCAAGCACCTTGCCTGCGCGCGCGATCATGGCCTGATCAAACAGCTTTCCGTTTTCTCCGAGCGCTTCTCCGCTGAGCTTCAGAATGATACGATTGTACATAGCGATTCCTTTCTACAAAAAAAGCGGACGCAAGCGTCCGCTTTGTGTTTGGATTAGGCCTTCTTGGTGGTCATTTCCGCGATCTCGGCAGCGAGGTCGCTCTGCTTCTTTTCGATGCCCTCACCAAGCTGGTAGCGCACGAAACGGCGGATGGAAACCTTTTCACCGGTGGAGAGGGTGGTCTCCTGCAGAAGCTGTGCGATCGTGATGTCAGGATTCTTGACGAACGGCTGGTCCAGCAGGCAGATCTCCTTGCAGTACTTTTCAATACGGCCGTCAACGATCTTCTCGATGATCTGAGCGGGCTTCTTGCTGTTCTTCTCATCGTTCATGACCTGCTCGCGGGCGATGCGGCGCTCTTCTTCGAGCTTCTCAGCGGGGATCTCTTCCTTGCTGACATACTCGGGAGCAGCAGCGGCGATGTGCATCGCGACATCATGGCACAG
>JAFZPO010000108.1 GCA_017550305.1 Clostridia bacterium | reverse complement strand
GGGCATCGCGGCCTTCCCGCCACGAGCGAGCGCGGGGACATCTCCGTCAAAGGCAAGGACTACGCGATGAGCTTCCTGAATGACGGAAGCGTACGGCATCTGTCCGGATACATGGACAATTTCCTGGACGGCAAGACGATCCGCTTCGATGTCACGCTTACCGGTACCCCGAAGGACAGCATGGTCATCGCGACGCCCTTTGTCGGGAAGCCCAAGGCATTCTACTACAACCAGAAAATCAACTGCCTGCGTGCCGAAGGCAAGGTCGAGTTCGACGGGAAGGAATACCCCTTCTCCCCTGACTCTGCGTTCGGTGTTCTGGACTGGGGCCGCGGCGTATGGACCTATGAGAACACCTGGTACTGGGGTTCCGCAAGCGGCATGGCCGACGGGCATGTATTCGGCTTCAATCTCGGCTACGGTTTCGGCGACACTTCCGCCGCAAGCGAGAATATGCTCTTCTGCGACGGGATCGCGAGCAAGCTCGGCCGTGTACGCTTTGACATTCCCATGGCAGGCGGGAAGGAAGAATACCTGAAGCCCTGGAGCATAAAGGATGACGAAGGCAGGCTGGCGCTCGAATTCGTCCCGATCCTTGACCGCAGCGCTTGCATGGATTTCAAGCTCCTGCTATCCGACCAGCATCAGGTGTTCGGACGCTTCAGCGGCACTGCCGTCCTGGATGACGGGCAGTCCGTTACGGTCAGAGACCTGACCGGTTTTGCCGAGAAGGTCCATAACAAATGGTGATCCATTCCTGAACAGACGGTATATGATCATTCACAAGGCACAGCAGACCGGCTGTGCCTTTGCTCTGCAGACAGCTCCCCGCTTATAGCTTTTTCTCAGCGTCTGTGATAGAATCAGTCATGCAATACCACACAATACCATTCCTATGAGGTCAGTATGGAGATCCGCGAATACACAGAATACAATGCAGACGAGATCCGCAGCCTCTATGATTCCGTAGGCTGGACAGCATACACTCGCGATATGCCCGCGCTTGAGAAGGGCTACAGGAACTCACTGCTCATACTCGCAGCATACGAAGGTGATCAGCTGGCCGGCATCGCGAGGGCTGTCGGCGACGGTGCCACGATCGTGTTCATCCAGGATATCCTCGTAAAACCGGATAGACAGCGCCAGGGCATCGGTACTGCGCTTCTGAAAGCAATGCTCGACAGGTACGCAAACGTGCGGCAGATCGAACTGACGACGGACAGCAGGCCTGAGACGATTGCGTTCTATAAATCGCTCGGATTCTCCGAGTTCTCACAGATCGGATGCAGCGGGTTCATGCGTTACAGAATCAACCCATGACAGGGAGGAAACCATGATCGATATCAACTCATACCTGGACAGCCTGATCGCAGAATGCAGGTCCGCATTCAAGGAAAGACTCCTTTACGCCGGCCTCCAGGGCAGTTATCTCCGCGGTGAGGCGACGGAAAACAGCGATATAGACGTCATGCTTATCCTGGACCGTTTTTCAGTGCAGGACATGGATGTATACCGCGGGATCCTGTTTAGGACCGGCTGTCCAGAAAAGGCCTGCGGCTTTATCTGCGGCAGGGATGAGATGCAGCACTGGACTCCGCTGGAAGTATGCCATCTCGCGCATACAACGAAAGACCTGTACGGAAAGCTCTCGGACTATCTGCCGGAAGCGTCCCGGGCGGACGAGATCAATTTTGTGAAGTTCAACCTCGGCAACCTGTACCACGAGCTCTGTCACAGGTATATCCATTCGGACCGTGACAAGAACGTCCGGAAGTTCCGCGATACCTGCAAGGGACTCTTCTACCTGATCCAGAACATATGCTATCTCGAGACCGGTACTTTCGCGCAGACCCGGGAAGAACTGAAAAAGACGGTCCCGGATGAAGACCGCCTCATGCTTACGATGTCAAAGCTCCCGGATGATTATGATTTCGATGCTGCCTTCGGGGCAGTATTCGCATGGTGCCAGAAGGCATTCCTGCGAATGGATCAGATCAAGTAATTGGGATCAGCGCTGTCCTCACAGCTCTGCGATCCCGTCCACATATTCCCCCAGGCCTTTCCTGATATAGGTGCGGTCATCTCCTACCCAGAAGATGTTCGCACCCATTTTTGCGTACAGGCGCGCATGCTCCATATCCTTCGCGTAGCATCCGCACGACAGCCCATGCTGTACACAGATATCAAAGACCTTCTGTATATGTTCAACGACTGCAGGATGATCCAGCTGCTTGGGAACGCCCAGCATGATGGAAAGGTCATTTGGACCAATGATAAACCCGTCGATGTGTTCACCGAAGCGTTCGATCATCTCGGGCATCTGGCTGAGGCCTTTCGGGGACTCGATCTGCGGCAGCAGCAGGCGTTCGCTGGTCTCTACCGTTTCACCCGGACGCAGTATCCCCCAGCCGCCGTAGCCTGTGCGTCCGACCGGAGCAAAATAGATCGCATCGACTGCCATTTTCAGCTGCTCGAGCGTTTCTGTGCGCGGGACCATGATCCCGTCCGCGCCCAGGTCGATCGATTTGGCGATCAGGTGGTATACGCTGTCCTCGACACGGATGACCGTCGGCAGGCCGAGCATACGGCAGCGCATGGTCAGCGGGATCAGTTCCTCTGTCCCGTATACGCCGTGTTCCTTATCCAGCAGCACGCAGTCCGCGGCCGTATAGGCATCCATCAGCAAAGGACTGGTCGTCAGCATGACATTTGCCATTACGACCTTTTCCCGCTTTGCCAGTTTTTCCTTCAGCGCAGCATAACGATCCATATTATCCCCCGTTCCGCTTTCCTGACGGTCTTATTTTTTCACTCTGTATTATACGACATGTCTAGGCGTGTTCCTGCATTTGAAAAGGGCTGCCTTTCGGCAACCCCTTGGGTTAGAGTCGGTTGTTAATTACAGACCATACTCCAGGTAGATCATCTCAGCAGCTTCGTTCAGCTTCTCGATAGCTTCTTCAGGAGTGATCGTGCGGCTCTGGATCAGCTCGCCGCAGACGATGGTCATCTGGTCTTCGAAGTCAGCCTTGAAAGCGCACCAGGGCAGCTCATGGCCGTTCGCCAGCTGGTCGAACGCAACCCTGTACTGCGGATGCTCAGCCCACAGGTTCTGGATGACTTCGGTCTCGGTAGAGGTCTTGGTGGAAGGCAGATAGCCGGTGGAGGCAGCCTCAAGAGCAACCTGCTCGTCGCTCATCAGGAAGGCCACGAATTCCCAAGCAGCGTCGATCTGCTCCTGGGGGTTGTCCTTCAGCAGGGCGATGTTGCCGCCGCCGGTCGGGGCAGAGGGCTGCTCCCAGTAGGGCAGGTAGACAACGCCAACTTCGAACTCAGCGTTCTTGATGATGTTGGCCATGGAGCCGCAGCTGTTGAAGATGGCACCGAATACGCCGGTATAGAACTGCTCGGTAGCAGATACGCCGCTGGGAACAGGCGCAGCCATGATGCCTTCGTCGACCCACTCACGCCAGGCGGTCAGGGCACGCAGCAGGCAGCCGTCCTCGAGGCACGGGACGCGGGTGCCTTCGTCATTGAACAGGGCAGAACCCATCTGCCACATCATGTTGGCGATGAACCAGGCGGGGTCATTGGGCATATACAGGCCGTAACGGACTGTCTCGCCGTTCTCAACCTTGGTCATCGCGCGGCCGAACTCGACCATTTCTTCGATGGTCTCGGGAGCCTTCAGACCCAGCTCGTCAGCAACGGTCTTGTTGTAATAGAAGACCGGGGTGGAGCGGATGTAAGGCAGAGCGATCAGTTCGCCTTCATAGTAGGAGAAGCCCAGCAGCGCCTGCTGGAAATTGCTCATGTCGATGCCGGAGGCTTCGACGTAGGGAGTCAGGTCGACCAGCTTGCCTTCGATAGCGAAGTCCGGAACACCGGCAGCACGCTCGAGAACAACGATCTCGGGGATAACATCCTGATCGCCGGAAGCGATGGCGTTCATGATGGCGCTCTTGGTCTTTACATAGCCGCCCTGATACAGATGCTCGACACGGATGCCCTTCTCGGCACCGATGGTGGCGTTGAAGTCATCGATAGACTTCTGGATACGGTCGCCGTTTGCGCCGCTGCCGCGGGTATGCCACATAGTGACAACGATGGGCTCGTCAGCATGGGCAATGAGCGCCACAGACAGCACCATGACAGCAACGAGAACGAGAGACAACAGTTTCTTCATGGATTGGTTCCTCCTTTTTATTTTTCTACGGGCTTCACTACCCGTTAGAATCATTACTTGACGCCGCGGTATGCGAAAGCCTGGATGATCTTCTTGCTCGCGAAGATGTACAGGACGACAACAGGCAGGATCAGCAGCGTATTGCCTGCCATGATCTGCGGCCACTGGATGCCGTATTCGATCTCCTTCAGCTTTTCGATCGCGATGGTCAGCGGGCGGACTTCCTCGGTCGTGCTCATGACCAGCGGCCAGAAGTAGCTGTTCCAGTGTCCTACAAAGCTGAACAGCGCGATCGTGATCATGGCGCTCTTGCTC
>JAFZPO010000107.1 GCA_017550305.1 Clostridia bacterium | reverse complement strand
TCCAAGCAGTATACCAGCGGGCATGCAGCCTGTCATCTTGCACTGAGCCCGGATGAGCGATTCCTGTATGTGGCGAATTATCTGAGCGGGAGCGTGAGCGTGTTCCCGGTTAATGACGGGATCCTTGATAAACGCATGCAGCTTCTTGAGCATCATGGGTCCGGCCCGAACAAAGAAAGGCAGGAAGCAGCACATACACACCAATGTGTGTTCCGCCCGGGCACAGATGAGCTGTTTGTGTGTGATCTTGGAACAGACAAAGTTGTAGTATACAATCAGGATCGCCGGAGTGGAAAGCTTTCGCTGCAGCAGGAGATTGCAATGCCGCCAGGTATGGGCCCGCGGCATCTCGTCTTTTCAGATGCAAACAGTTTCTATGTTACCGGGGAACTGGATAACCATGTCCGCAGATGTGTGAACACAGGCGGCGCGTGGAAGATTGACGGGGCGATATATACCCTGCCGGAGTCATATCACGGAGAAAGCCTGACTGCCGCTATCAGGTTGTACGGGGAAATGCTGTATGTCAGCAACCGCGGGCATGACAGCCTTTGCAGGATCAAGCTGGACAGGACAGGCAATATGCTGGAAGCAGTCTGTACACCAACAGGCGGTTTATTCCCCCGGGATTTTGTTCCGACAGAAAAAGGAATGCTGTTTGCTCATCAGGACGGCGGAGGGATTATCGCTGAAAACGGCGCATGCTTACCGATGAACGGTACGGTCTGCATTTGCATCGATCATACGACATAAGGAAGGAGCGTACATATGATTTTCTATTCACGCGAAGAAGTCATCGCCATGACCCCGCTCTGGAAGGGCGAGAGATTCGAGGACGGCCGGCCCAGGGTGGCGGACCGCTATCTCGACGCACTTTATTCCATGACGCTTGAGGAACTCTGGAAGCCGATCTTCGTTCAGGGTTATGAGAACAATTTTGTATCCATAACACCGCTTCATCCTGAATTCAATATCGACGGGACAGTGAACCGGAAAATGGTTGGCCGTGCGGTGACGGCAATGTATGCACCGGCGCGTCCTGATTATGTCCAGGCGCAGTTTGCGGCAGCGAGTGAAAGAGGATTGTCAGGTACCCCGAACCAGTGGGTGATCGATCACCTGCAACCGCGCGATGTCATGGTGATCGACATGTATGACAAGATTTATAAAGGAACATTCGTCGGAGGCAATCTTACGACTGCGCTTCATCAGAAGACGGGAAACGGCGGAGCAGTCATCTGGGGCGGCATCCGCGATGTAGAACAGATGCATAAGGTGCCGGATGTACAGGTATACTACCGTGGCATTGACCCGACGCCTATCCGCGATTTCGCGATGACAGGCTACAACACGCCTGTGCGTATCGGCGATGGGCGCGAAGCGGCGATCTGTCTGCCGGGAGATGTGGTCTATGGCTGCTCGGGCGGTGTGCTGTTCATTCCTCCGCATCTTGTTGAAGAAGTCGTCGACGGCGGTGCGAAGACCCAGGTCAAGGATATGTTCGGATTTGAAATGATTTCGCAGAACAAGCTTACAACGGCGCAGATCGATAAGAACACCTGGTCCGTTGAAATGCTGGATCAGCTCATGGAGTTTATCAGGACGGATCCCCGTGCGGAAGCGTATCGTGTACTTGACTGGAGCAGAGAATATGATCTTGCCAGGAATGGCGATCCGACGGATACGCAGTCTGCGCTTTGATCGGCAGGGAGGAATGTGCTATGGGAATGCTGCTTGAAGGGAAACGTGCACTTGTAACAGGAGCGAGCAGAGGAATCGGCAGTGCGATCGCGCTGGAACTTGCGCGCTCAGGCGCAGATGTGGTCGTTCACTATGTCAGTAATGCTGCGTGCGCGCAGGAAATTGCGGACCGGATTACCGCGATGGGACGCCATGCGCAGATAGTGCAGGCGGATTTATCAGATCCTCACGGCTGCGAAGGGATCATTGAGAAGAGCGGAGCAGTAGATATCCTTGTTTTGAATGCTTCCGTTCAGTATCGTAAAAAATGGGAAGAGATCACGGACGATGAGTTCGATACACAGATCAACTGCAACCTGCGCGCATCACTCAAACTGATTCAGCAGGCGGTCCCTGCCATGCGTCTGAAACATTGGGGACGGATTGTTACGATCGGCAGCGTTCAGGAAGTGAAGCCGCATCCGGACATGCTGGTATATTCTGCCAGTAAAGCCGCGCAGACATTAATGGCCAAATCGCTTGCTGCTCAGTTGGCAAAGGATGGTATTACCGTCAATAATGTTGCGCCGGGCGTGATCTATACAGACCGCAACAAGGAAGCGCTTGCCGATGAGGCCTATGCAAGGATCGTTACAGACTCCATCCCTGTCGGGTTTTATGGGGAAAAGGAGGATTGTGCATATATCGTCCGCTTGCTGTGCAGTGATGAAGGACGCTATATTACAGGCCAAAGCTATTTTGTTGACGGAGGAAAAAGCCTCTGATCCGTATTTGAGCAGAATAGGAAAGCCCTTTGTGAAGCTATCGTCACAAGGGGCTTTTCAGAACCTGTTTATTTCGGATTCACTCCAGGAATTGTCCGTTTTTCCGCAGGAGTGCACGAAGCGAATCAATATTCAGGACATGAGGCGAGATGCCGGCTGATGATGCCATTGCCGCCGCAGTACCTGCCGCCTCACCCAGTGCCATGCACTGTGCCATAACGCGAGAGGATGCCATGGCTTCATGCGTTGCGGAGATCGCGCGTCCTGCTACAAGCAGGTTCTCCACATCCGGACTGAGCATGCATCCGTAGGGGATGCCATAAGCCGGCACCTTATAGAATACTAGCTGGTTTGTGTCGGGATCATGGATGTCTACCGGATATCCGCCCATGGCGATCGTATCCGGCGGGCATTCTCCCGCGACGATCGAATCAACTGTAAGGCAGCGCACGCCGCGCAGACGGCGGGTCTCGCGGATGCCTGCCCATGGCCCGCTGGAAGCTAACCTTGCATTCTCAAAGCCCGGGATATATCCGCGATAGAAGGCCAGGGCTTCCTGTGCGCGCAGGCGTCCGAGCATTTCGATCTTTGTGAGATCACGCGTATCGCATGCGCACAGATTATCCATGTGTACTGAATTGATTGTGACCGTACCCGGCGCGATCTGTGTGATATAGCATGCGATATTCCATATATGCTGCCATTCGGGATGCTCGAGCCGCGCCTTTTCCGCCAGCTTTGCAAGTCCGACCAGAATGAAGCGCGGGTTTTTCAGTACCAGATCCTTATTCAGCAGTTCAAACAGCTTGTATTCTTCCGGCTGTTCCACAAGACACTGCTTAACCTTGTCGATATCAACATTCGTCAGCGTCAGATTCAAAGTGCTCGTTTGCAGCTTGTCCGGCTGCTCAAGATCACATTCAGCACCAGCCCGGAAGGCAAGGTCTGCATCGCCTGTGCAGTCAATGTAGTTTTTTGCAATGACAGCTTCCCGGCCGGACTTGCCCTCGATGACAACAGCCTGTATACGTTTCCCGTCCTTCAGTACATTCACTACAGGGGTGTTGTAAAGCAGGGACACGCCTGCTTCTTCGATCATTTGCTGGCAGACAAGCTTTACGGATTCGGGATCAATGATGATATACGGATTATGCATCGTGCAGCGGATAAACTCCGTTGCTCCGCCGATGGCCATCAGACGTTGACGGAACTCTTCCGCCAGGCCGCGCACGATCTGGCGTTCGTCACGGTCGCAATAGCCCTGGAGCGGCAGACCCATGGTGGCTACAGCGCCTAGATGTGAACGCATTTCGATCAGGAGTGTATCGGCACCGGCCTGTGCAGCCGCAACAGCTGCCATGACTCCGGTCAGGCCGCCACCGGCTACAACGACATCCCGGTGTTCCCTTACGGGCAGTTCACGTGCTGGTTCAATGATGGTTTTGATCTGTTCACTCACGGCTGATCACCTGTCAAATGAATGTGAATATACGCGCTTGGTTGCTGATGCCATAATAGCATCGCAGTTGCTGGAGTGTCAATGTTTGACAGGAAACATTATTCTTGCTTACACGTTCTATATAATGATATACTACGTGCATCATGAATGACTGTTTTTCACTGCCTATTATTTATGAATATGAAAAAGGGTGAAAATGATGAAACTGCTGCTGAAGAATGCAAAGATCTATGACGGAACCGGCGCGGAGCCCTATTTTAGCGATATCCTGATTGACGGCGAAAAGATTGCGCATATATCGCCTCAGATTACCGAAGAGGCTGATCGCGTGCTGGATCTTGGAAACCGGTCAGTTTCCTCAGGCTTTATTGATGCGCATTCCCACAATGACTGGTTTGCCCTCAAGAAAAATCAGCTTCCGTATTTCTCGCCTTTTATCCGGCAGGGGATC
>JAFZPO010000106.1 GCA_017550305.1 Clostridia bacterium | reverse complement strand
GGCGCCGAGGAATGGCGGACCGCATGGATGTGCAGCATGTGTACGTATGCTGCCTACACGGCGGAAGCTCTGGATGCCGATAAGCGTCAGATCTCTGTCAGCGGCTGGGGCGCATGGCGCAGCTGGGACAACAACCCCGACTGCCGGCTTGGTGCGGTCTATGACAAGCTCTGCGCTCTGATCCCAACCGGAGATTTCCCGTATAGTTTCAATGAACGCAAAGCGGACGCGGTCATCATCAACCTCGGTACCAATGACGCGACCGCGCTTCGTCAGGCACAGGATCATGATACCGCCGCGGCAGAGTTCGTCCGGTGCGCAGAAGCACTTATGGCACAGGTACGCGCACATCAGCCGGAAGCCTTTATCATCTGGGCATACGGCCTGTGCGGCAGCGACATGGTCCCGTATATCAAACAGGCAATTTCCGCACGTCAGACAGCCGGCGATACACGTACCGCATTCCTGCTCCTGCCTGACTGCAACGGTGATGTCGGATCACGCATGCATCCCAGCCGCGCCGCACACCGGCGCGCTGCCGGAGAGATCTCTGCCTTTCTGCAAGATGTCTGGAGGGAACAACCGTGACTTACAAAGAGCTGAATGCGCGTTATGAAGCACTTATCGCCCGCCCGAATGCTGTAGACGAGAGCCGTTACAACGGCATATATGAGCGGTGGATCCATCCCGTCCTGACGCGGGAACATATCCCGCCTTTCTGGATGTATGATCCCGATCCCGTCACGAATCCGCATATGATGCAGCGTCTGGGTATCAATGCCGTGTTCAACAGCGGCGCGCTGCTGCTGGACGGGAAGTTCACGCTCGTCGCACGCGTGGAAGGCGCTGACCGCAAGAGCTTTTTCGCCGTCGCACAGTCTGGCAGCGGTACTGAAGGCTTTCGCTTCTGGGACGAGCCGGTAATTTTGCCTGACACCTGCCCTGAAGAAACAAACGTATATGATATGCGCCTGACGCAGCATGCGGATGGCTGGATCTACGGCGTGTTCTGCTCAGAGCGCAAGGATCCTGACCAGGCGGACCTGTCGGCAGCCATTGCTGCCGCAGGTATCGTACGCACAAAAGATCTGCGCACCTGGGAGCGGCTCCCGGACCTTATCACCCTGCGTTCGCCCCAGCAGCGCAACGTGCTCCTGCATCCCAAATTCGTGAACGGGAAGTATGCCTTCTATACGCGTCCGATGGACGGATTCATCGAGACGGGCTCAGGCAGCGGTATCGGCTTCGGGCTTTGCGATGACATTACACATGCGGTGCTCGACGAAGAGCGCATGACTTCCGTGCGCCGCTATCACACGATCACGGAAAGCAAGAACGGTGCCGGCGCCGTTCCGATCAGAACGGACCGCGGCTGGATCCATATCGCTCATGGCGTGCGCGCTACCGCGGCAGGCCTGCGTTATGTCATTTATGCCTTTGCCACCGCCCTGGATGATCCCGGCCGCGTCATTGCCGAACCCGGCGGTTACCTGATCGCACCGCTGGGAAGTGAGCGCACGGGTGATGTGAGCAATGTGGTCTTTACGAACGGTGCCATCGCCGCACCGGACGGCAAAGTCTATATCTATTATGCCTCGAGCGATACGCGCCTGCATGTCGCGACCACCGATATCGACCGTCTGACGGACTATGTATTCAATACTCCCGCGGATCCCCTGCGCAGTGCGGACTGTGTCCGCCAAAGGGCAGACTTTATCCGCAGAAACCTCGAATACCTGAAAAGGACGTGATTTGCCATGCTCAGGCCTGCCGCGATCTTCCGTGACCATATGGTGCTGCAGCGGGATGTTCCCGCGGCAGTCTTCGGTGCCTGTGACGCGCCTGTTTCTGTCACCCTGGCAGACAGGCATGCCGAAGCGGCACCTGAAAACGGATGTTTTCTCGTCCGTCTGCCTGCACTGTCTGCGGGCGGGCCGTATGTCCTGACGCTGGAAAGTGCCGGTGAGAAGATTGAGATCTCCGATGTGATGATTGGTGAAGTCTGGTTATGCGGCGGCCAGTCCAATATGGAATTCCGCATGTATCAGGAACAGGGCAGCGAAAAGGAGCTTGCCAAAGACGATGATCCCCTGCTTCGCTTCTATACAGTACCGGATGCCGGGCGTGAAAGCGAAGCTGAAAAGAAGGAGCGCCATACTATCTGGAAGGTCCTTGCCCCGAACTCCTGCGCGGATGTGAGCGCCATCGCCTATCATGCCGGCCGCAGGCTGCGCGAAATGCTTAATGTGCCTGTCGGCATGGTGATCTGCTGCCTCGGCGGGACTGAGATCGCTCACTGGATGTCCCGGGAGACACTGGCTTCCATGCCGGAAGGCCGGGAACAGCTTGATGCATTCGAACGTCTGGTTGACGGGATCACCGATGAGCGTTATGAGCACGATACCGCCGAGTACCAGAAACAGCTCGTCAGCTACTGGCGCGACAGCGAACACCTGCAGGCAGAAAACCCAGGGATCCGGCCGCCGGAGATCGAAGAACGCCTCGGGCCCTATCCGTGGCCGCCGCCCGCCGGGCCTTTCATGCCGCGGCGCCCGGCCGGGCTGTGGAAAAACATGACCTGCCGCATCACACCTTATGCTGCGAGCGGGCTTTTCTGGTATCAGGGTGAATCCGATTCCGGTCGCGCCGGGCAGTATGCAGCCCTCTTGAAAGCAATGCTCCGTGACTGGCGGCGCGGCTTTGCATGCCCGGATCTTCCAATCATTGTCGCGCAGCTGCCTATCTACGGAGCAGACCCACGCAATGAGGATTGGTCGGGTATACGTGGAGCCCAACAGGAAGTCTGCGCCTCGGACCCCAATTCTACAGCAGTATGTCTTCTGGACTGCGGAGAAAAGGATAACCTGCATCCCGTTGACAAGCGCGTCGCCGCGCTGCGCATGGCAAACGCGGCGCTGTCCCTGGTGTACGGGATCGACAGTGGTGCTCCTTCCCCCTGCCTGGTCGGTGCTGAATACGAAAACAGTCATGCCGTACTGCATTTTGACCTGCCGCTTGCCTCGCCTGTACGCCTGACATCTGCCCTGCGCGTCAACGGCGTGCCTGCCGCGGACGCGAAAGTCTCAGGAAGCACCCTGCTCGTCTCTGCTCCTTCCGGAGCCACGATCGAATACGGGCAGGAGAATGCCCCGGACGCCTGCCTGTTCGGGCAGGACGCCCTGCCTGTTTTCCCATTCACAGCTGCACTCCCCGCATACTGAGTTTGTACAGAAAAAAGTAAAAAACCTGCTTTTCAATAAGAAAAAAGTATGTTATAATGAAGTTACGAAAACGTATTCGTATCCGAATTACTGCAAAAAGGATGAAGAAAATGTCTCATTTAATGAAACATTCGCTGGCACTGCTTCTCGCTCTCATCTGCTTCGTCACCGCCTGTGCGGGACTGGCTGAAAAGGAGGCCGTCCAGGTACCCGAGATCGAGACCCAGACTTTTGAGATCCCGGATAATGAGGCGATGGCCTTTTTGCGCGCTATGGGCGTCGGCTGGAACCTCGGAAACACTTTTGACGCGTACAATGACGCGCTGCCGGCATCCCGTGAAATGGAACAGGAGACCATCTGGCACGGAACGAAAACCACTGAGGAAATGATTGCTGCCGTACATGACGCGGGATTCAATACCATCCGTATGCCCGTTTCCTGGCACAATCATGTGGATGCAGAGTTTAATATCAGCAAGCAGTGGCTGGACCGCGTACAGGAAGTACTGGACTATGCCTACAGCCGCGGTATGTACGTGATCCTGGATACCCACCATGACGAAGGAGAAAATTACTTCTACCCCACCGAAGAATGCTATGAGACCAGCGAGCGCTATATCTCCCGTATCTGGGAACAGCTGGCCGAGCGCTTTGCCGATTATGACGAGCACCTGATCTTTGAATCACTGAACGAGCCCCGTCTTAAGGGCCATCCCACCTATGAATGGACTTTCACCGGAGCTGCTCCTATATGCAGGGAAGCGGCGGACTGCATCAACCGCCTCAACCAGGTCTTTGTTAACACGGTGCGTGCTGCCGGCGGATATAACGAGACACGTTACCTGATGGTGCCCGCCTATGCCGCCACGCCCGCGGCTGCCACAAACGCATTCTTTGTCCTGCCCAATGATACAGTGGAAAACCACATCATCGTTTCCGCGCATGCTTATACACCGTATAACTTTGCTCTGCAGGACGGCGGAACATCCGAATTCAGCCTCAAATCCACCCGTTCCACCCGTGAGATCACCAAGTTCATGGACAGCCTGTATAAGAAATTTATCGCCAACGGGATCCCCGTGATCATCGGTGAATTCGGTGCGCGCGAAAAGAAGAGCAATCTTCAGGCACGTGTAGACTTCACTTCCTTCTATGTCGCCAACGCCAGCGCACGCAATATGCCCTGCTGCTGGTGGGACAACAACTGTTTTACCGGCAATGGCGAGAGGTTCGGCCTTCTGCGCCGTTTCAACTGCACCTGGATCTATCCGCAGATCGTGGAAGCACTCACGACCTACGCCATGACTGACGCGCAATAATTCTGCATGCCTGCATTTATGTGGGCTTTTTGATTATAAACAGGGATTTTCGCTGACAGAGAGCAGGAGGAGAGAATATGCGCCAGACCGGAAAAAGCATCATCGCGATCATGACACTGATTGCCGTGCTTTGCTGCGCATTCATTTCCTGCACCGCTGCAGCGGAAGAAGCGGCAGTCCTGCATCTGGAAGCGGAGGACGGCGCCTTCTTTGGCAACATCAAGGCAAAACACTCCTCCGGTACCGGCTGGGTCGAAGGCTTCCGGTCTGCAGGTGACAGCTTCCAGCTGCTGCTTACGATCGAGAAGGACGGCTCATATGACATTTCCGTCATTCTGGCCAGCATGGACGGTTCGCACAAGGAAAACCCGGTGATCCTGGACGGCAAAAGTGTCGGAAAAGCGGTCACTGACAGCAAGTCCTTCGGTCCGAGCACTCTGAAATACGTTTACCTTACTGCCGGAAAGCATACTCTCGGCATCGATACGGAATGGGGATGGGTCAAAGTAGATGCGATCGAGCTGACACCTTCCGCTCCGCTTCCGGAAGACCTTTATCAGGTCGAACCCGTGCTCTGTAATCCCACTCCTTCGCCCGAAGCGCAGCGGCTGTTTAACTGGCTCTGCGAATGCTATGGAAAAAAGGTCATAACAGGGCAGTTCTGTGACGGCGGCATGTACGGAATGGAGAACCAGGCGATCTGGCGTGCGACAGGCGGTTCGTATCCGGCGATTCTCGGTCTTGACATGATGGACTATTCACCGTCGCGTGTGGCGAACGGCACCTCGGGAACTTCTGTCAGGCTTGCCATCGATTACTGGGAAAAGGGCGGCATCGTCACTTTCTGCTGGCACTGGAACGCTCCTGAACCCTATCTGCAATCCGACCGCTGGTACTCCGGTTTTTATACGCAGTATACTTCCTTCAATCTTGCCAAAGCCCTGGACGGGAGTGACCCGGCAGGCTATGAGTTGCTGCTGCGCGATATCGATGCCATTGCGGAAGAGCTCAAGGTGCTCCGCGACGCGGGCGTGCCCGTACTCTGGCGGCCCCTGCACGAGGCCAGCGGCGGCTGGTTCTGGTGGGGGGCTTCAGGCGCGGAAGCGTACAAGCAGCTGTGGAACCTGATATATGACCGTCTGTGCAACCAGCACAACCTGAACAACCTGATCTGGATCTGGAACGGGCAGAGCGCGGAGTGGTATCCGGGCGACGATACGGTGGATATCATCGGCGAAGACATCTATCCCGGTGAGCGCGTATATTCTTCGCAGAGCGCCAAGTTCATCGAATGCCTGGACTATACAGATGCGCGCAAGATGATCATCCTTTCGGAGAATGGCTGTGTGCCTGACGCGGAGCTGCTCTTCCGTGACGGAACGGTGTGGGGAAGTTTTTGTACATGGGGCGGCGAGTTTGTGCTCAAGAACTCCAAGTTCAATGCACCCAGCGAGCAGTACACCGAGGTATGGCTGCTGAAGAAAGTGTATGCTGACGAGCGCGTGGTCACCCGCGCAGACATTCCGGATCTTAAAGGCAACGGGAATTAAGCCGCTGGGCGGCTTCAACGATACAATCTTCATTAGGAGCGAGTGAAATGAGGAAATGGATCTTGCTGGCGATGGCGCTGGCGCTCGTATCGATCGCATTTTCCGCGACGGCTGCCACGGACTTGTCCCTGGCAGATTACGAAGCGCTGGTAAGCACGTATTCGATCGACAAGAGCATCCCGGCTTACGACGAATACCTGGAACGTTTCGCTTCCGAGCGTCCCGACGCTGCGATCGTTCTGGAAGCGTCGGAGTTCGTGCGCTATGAGGAGGAAGGCGTGGATGCGCCGGCGATCCTCAGCGATTACGACGGCGCGCAGGGTGATTCCCTTCTGACGGGTGAAGAAGCGCTGGTCGAATGGGAGTTCAATGTGGAGCAGGCCGGCTGGTACGACCTGCATGTGGAGTATTATCCCTATTCCGGGAAAAACTCTGAGATCCAGCGCGCCTTCTTCCTGGATGGAAGGCTTCCGTATGACGAGCTTTCCCTGATCGCCTTCACCCGCGTATGGCGCAATGATCTGCATGAAGGCCTGGAGCGCATCACCGATGAAAACGGCGTAGGCGTGATCACCTGGCGCAAGGATAATCAGGGCAATGACCTCAAGCCTTCCCCGGGCGAGGCCCCTGAATGGGTCGAAACAGCGATCTATGACAGCAACGGTTATATTACAGACTGCCTAAGCCTGTACCTTGAGCCGGGACAGCACACGCTGAGCATGCTTTCCCTGCGCGAGCCGATGCTTGTGCGCCGCCTGGTGTTCAAGAACAACGAGCATCCCGTGCCTTATGCCGAGGCAGAACGCGCCGCCACTGCGCAACTGTCCGGTATCTGCGTGCGCATTGAAGCGGAGACTGCGGACAAGACCTCTTCTCAGATGCTCTATCCCGTACAGGATCAGGCGTCCGCCGCAGTATATCCTTCGAGCGCGCGCTATCTGCTGAACAACACCATCGGCGGTAACGCATGGAAGAATGCCGGGCAGTGGATCGAATGGAAGTTTGAAGTGCCTGCGGACGGCGATTACTGCCTGACCTTCTATGACAAGCAGAACTTTGTCCGCGGTATTGACGTATACCGTAAGATCTTCATTGACGGCACGGTGCCCTTCAGCGAGTTCGGCGCGCTGCCCTTCCACTACAGCCAGGACTGGCGTATGGAGACGGCGGCCTCTGAAGACGGCACGCCTTATCTCATCCACCTGACCGCGGGCGAGCACACGCTGCGTATGGAAGTCGTACTTGGCGACATGGCATCCATTATCAGTCAGGTACAGCAGTGCGTGCTGCAGCTCAACGGCATTTACCGCCAGGTGCTTTATATCACCGGCGTATCCCCCGACCAGTACCGCGACTACCAGATCGAGCGCAACCTGCCCGGCCTTGAGCAGGAACTGATCGATGTCCAGAGAGATCTGAGGCGAGCCATTACCTGGCTGGAAGCGACCGCGGGCCATACCAGTGACAAACTGACGGTTCTCAAGACCATGGATGACCAGCTGACAGAGCTGATCCGTGACCAGGAACGCTTTACCAAGGTCCTCTCTTCCTATAAGACAAATGTACGTGCCTGCGGTAACTGGATCACGCAGGTGCTGGGCCAGCCGCTGCAGATGGACCGTATTTACATCCATACGCCTGATGTGAAACCCAAGGCAGAGAATACGGACTTCTTCTCCGGTCTGGCACATGAAGCAAGCCGCCTGTACAACTCGTTCATTATCGACTATAACCAGGTCGGCAATATCGCGGATGAAAAGAGCGGCGGCAAGGTCATCACCCTGTGGATCGGTACCGGCCGTGACCAGGCCAACGTGATCAAGGACCTGATCGATGAGAATTTCACTCCCGAGACCGGCATCAGCGTGAACGTACAGCTGGTCGACATGAACACTCTGCTGCGCGCCACCCTGTCCGGGCAGGGCCCCGATGTGGCCATCCAGGTGGCGAACACCACCGGTATCGCCGGTGCGGTCATGAATACCGGCAATGACACGCCCATGAACTACGGCCTGCGCAACGCCGTCATGGACCTGACCGTCTTTGAAGACTTTACCGAGGTCGCTGCGCGCTTCATGCCCAGCGCGCTCGTTCCCTTCTCCTTCAACGGCGCTACTTATGCGCTGCCGGATACGCAGACCTTCCCCATGATGTTCTACCGCAAGGATATCCTGGCCGAGATCGGGCTGGAACTCCCGCAGACCTGGGATGACGTGAAGGTCGCCATGAGCGTACTAAGCAAGAACCAGATGGAGTTCGGCATGCTGCCGGGTGAACAGACCTTTGCGATGCTGCTCTATCAGGCGGGCGGTTCCTATTACACCGAGAACGGTGACGCTTCCGCATTGGACAGCGATGTCGCCATCAATGTGTTCCGCCGTTACTGCGAGTTCTATACCGATTACAGGCTGGACCGCGCCACCAGCGTGGAAGAGCGTTTCCGTACAGGTGAGTGCCCGATCATTATTAGCGACTATACTACTTATAATAACCTGCAGGTCTCCGCGCCCGACATCAAGGGACTGTGGGACTTCACACATGTTCCCGGAACGCTCCGTGAGGACGGTACGCTCAATACCGCGACGGGCTGCAGCGGCCTGGCCGACATCATCATGAGCGCGACCAAGGAACCAGACGCCTGCTGGGAGTTCCTCAAATGGTGGACCAGTGCGGCAACGCAGACCCTGTACGGCCGCGAGATGGAATCCCTGATGGGTTCCTCCGCCCGTGTTGCCACCGCAAATCAGGAGGCTCTGTCCAATTTGTCCTGGCCGATCCGCGACTACAAGGCACTGTCCGCTCAGTTTGCGAACGTCATCGGTATCCCGCAGGTGCCCGGCGGATATTACACCTGGCGCAATGTGAACAATGCGTTCTACGCTGTTACCACGGACAATGCAAGCAAGGGCCGCAATGAATCAGGCAACACTCCCCGCGAGGAGCTGATGGACAAGATCTACTATATCAACGCCGAGATCACTTACAAGCGCATCGAATTCGGTCTGCCCACGGCAGCGGACAGAGAGGGGGAATAAGATGAGCCAGACCGTTGCAAAGCGCCGTCAGACCGTAGCCCGCGATCTGACGCTCAGGCATGAGATCTGGAAGAACCGTGCTTCCTATATGCTCATAGCACCATATTTCATTCTCTTCTTCCTGTTTACAGTGGTTCCCGTTCTCATGTCCATCTATCTGTCCTTCACATACTTCAATATGCTGGAGGCACCGCGCTTCATTGGCTGGGCCAACTATACCAAGCTCCTGCTCGAAGATGATATCTTCATCGTTTCGCTCCGCAACACACTGCTGTTCGCAGTCGTTACGGGCCCGGTCAGCTATATGCTGTGCCTGCTGTTCGCATGGATCATCAATGAGTTCAAGCCCAAGCTCCGCGCGGTCATGACGTTGGTGTTCTACGCCCCGTCCATCTGCGGTAACGCATACATGATCTGGAACCTGATTCTGACCGGCGACCGCTACGGATACCTGAACGGCCTGTTGCTGCGGCTGGACCTCATCAACCAGCCCATCCTGTGGATGCAGACAGAAAAATTCGTAATGCCGGTTCTGATCATCGTACAGTTGTGGCTGAGTCTGGGCACCGGCTTCCTGTCCTTCATCGCAGGTCTTCAGACCGTAGACAAGGGCATGTATGAAGCTGCAGCCATCGACGGTGTAAAGAACCGCTGGCAGGAACTCTGGTTCGTCACTCTCCCGGCTATGAAGCCGCAGCTGATGTTCGGCGCGGTCATGCAGATCACACAGTCCTTCGCTGTTGCCGATATCTCCATCGCGCTGGCCGGCAACCCCTCGGTCAACTACTCAGGTGCGACGATCGTCACGCATCTGCTTGACTACGGATCGACGCGTCTGGATATGGGCTATGCCTCTGCCATCGCCACCATCCTCTTCCTGCTGATGGTGGGCACCAACAAACTGGTGCAGCGCCTGCTCAGAAGGGTAGGTGAGTGACATGACGGCAATGCCTAAGAACAAGCCTGTGGACAACCGTCCCGCCAAGATCATCAAGCTCGAAAAGAAGATGCGCCGGCGCTCCGGCGGCAAGAAGCTGAACCGCTCCATGGCAGGCAACACGCTGCTCTTCATCCTGATGGGCATCTGCGGCGTATTCATGGTGCTGCCGCTGGTAATGATCATCAACAACGCGCTCAAGCCGCTGGATGAGATCTATCAGTATCCGCCGCGTATCTTCGTACGCAATCCTTCTCTTACCAACTTCAGCGACCTGTTCGTGCTGATGAATGAAAGCTGGGTGCCTTTCTCCCGCTATATCCTCAACACGATCATCATCACGTTGGGCGGCATGGTCGGCCATGTCATCGTCGCATCGCTGGCCGCCTATCCCCTGGCCAAGCATAAGTTCCCCGGCAAGGCGCTGCTCTTCTCCATGGTCGTACTGTCCATGATGTTCTCCTGGACAGTCACACAGATCCCGCAGTACCTGATCATTTCCTGGCTGGGCATCAACAACACTTATGCGGCGCTGGTCCTGCCTGCCTGGTCCTTTGGTATGGGCCTGTACCTGATGAAGCAGTTCATGGAACAGCTTCCCGATTCCTTGATGGAGAGCGCACGCCTTCAGGGTGCGACCGAGTGGCAGATCTTCTGGCACATCGTCATGCCCAATGTGCGTCCCGCCTGGCTGACGCTGGCCATCTTCCAGTTCCAGCAGATGTGGGGCAATACAGGCGGTATGTTCCTGCGTTCGGAAGAGCTCAAGCCTCTGCAGTACGCCCTGCAGCAGATCACCTCGGGCGGCGTGAGCCGTGCCGGCGCGGGCGCAGCGGTGACCTTCATCATCGCAGCGATCCCGATTACGTTCTTCCTCATCTGCCAGAGCTCCATTCTCGAGACCATGACCACCTCGGGCATGAAGGATTAAGGGGGTGTGCGAAAGATGAAACGTATGATCCTCCGCACGCTGTGCCTGGCGGCCATCCTGTGCCTGCTGACGCCTTATGCGCTTGCCACGGGTGCCCTGCCCTATGACTGCTACAACTACGATTACTGGAACAATATCCTGTATACTCCCGCTCCTTATGTGCCGGATGGAAACATCTCCGGTGTGTCACTCATCTGGCAGGGCGAGTCCCTCGGCGCGTT
Source organism: Clostridia bacterium (assembly GCA_017550305.1). Lineage (GTDB taxonomy): Bacteria > Bacillota > Clostridia > Christensenellales > Aristaeellaceae > SFMI01. The sequence continues at coordinate 18,795 of JAFZPO010000106.1, read as the reverse complement.
CCGTTCCCCGCAGGACCTGTGCGTATCCCCTGATGGGGCGCTCTATATCGCCGACACAGGCAACAACCGCATCGTCGTGCTGTCCGAGGACATGAAAACGGTCCTGCAGGTAATTGACGGGTTTGAGGCAGATGGCAAGCAGGAGACCTTCAATGCGCCTTACGGCGTCGCGGTCTCTGAAAACCGGCAGCTCTATATCGCCGACTCCCAGAACCGCCGGATCGTGGTACTGGAACTGGACGGTACATTCGTCAAGTATGTCCAGAATCCCCAGAGCGAAGTCCTGGACGAGAAATTCGTGTTCACGCCGCTAAAGGTCTCCGTGGACTATGCAGACCGCGTGTACTGCGTAGCACAGAACATGTTCCAGGGCATCATGGTCTTCTCTTCAGAAGGTGAATTCACCGGTTTCTTCGGTACCATCAGCGTAAAGATCAGCCTGTGGGAGAGGTTCTGGCGTAAGATTGCTACCAAGGAAGAACGCTCCAAGCAGCAGCTGTTCATTCCCACTGAGTTCACCGGTATCGATGTGGACGAGGAAGGCTTTGTGTATGCTTCCAACAAGGATACCGACGGCATACAGGCCGTACGGCGCCTGAACCCTCGCGGTGAGGACGTCATCCGCAAGGGCCCCAAGGAAAATGTCGGCGGCGACCTCGTGTTCAATTCGATCGGCATCTATTCCGGACCCAGCCAGATCGTGGACGTGGTCTACCGTGATCATGGTATCTATTCCCTGCTCGACGCAAAGCGCGGCAGGATCTTCACCTATGACCACGAAGGCAACCTGCTCTATATCTTCGGCGGTATCGGCACGCAGGAAGGTACCTTCCGCATGCCGGCTGCCATTGAGCAGCTGGGCGACCGTCTGCTGGTGCTCGACTCCCTGCAGGCGACTGTGAACATCTTCGCCGTAACGGAATACGGCGCCCTGATCAACAAAGCCGTCGGCCTCCGCTTCAATGGTGACGAGAGCCAGGCCATCCCGCTCTGGCAGGAAGTCCTGAAACTGGACGAGAACAACGAACTGGCCAACAGCGGTATCGGCAAGGCTTACCTCTCCGCCGGCGATAACGAAAATGCGCTGCTGTATCTGCGCCGCGGCATGAACCGCGCATATTATTCTGTAGCCTTCAAGCGCTGGCGCAATGAGGCGCTGCGCGATAATATCAGCTGGTTCCTGACCGGTGTGGTCGTACTGGTCGTCCTGCTGGTCATATGGCACCGCTTCATCAAACCCAAACGGGTCGCACGGCGCGTGAAAGGGGGGAAGACGGCATGAAAGACCTGTTCAGCAAGGAACGGTGGAAGTACCTGTTCTACACAGTAAGCCATCCCTCTGACGGTTTCTACTGGATCCGTCATCAGGAACGCGGCAGTGTTGCCATCGCGGTGCTCCTGGTAATCCTTTACGCCATCTCTTTCTCCATGAACCGTATCTACGCGAGTTTTATTGTCAATGACATCGAGCCGCGTACCGTCAACTCCATCGCGGAATTGGCCGGCGTTCTCATGTTCTACTTCGTGCTATGCCTGGGCAACTGGTCCATCACCTGCCTGATGGAAGGCGAAGGCCGCTTCAAGGACATCCTCATCGCCATCGGCTACTCTCTGGTGCCCATGATCATTACGACCATTCTGGCCACCATCGTGTCACAGGGAGTCGCGGAGAACGAAGAAGCATTCTACACCATCCTGATGGGTATCGGCACTGCCTATTCCGTAGTCATGATGCTGATCGGCATCATGCAGATTCACAATTACACGCTCGGCAAAACCATCGTCACTCTTTTCCTCACTGTAGTTGCAGTGCTGATCATCGTGTTCCTGGCCCTGCTGGTGTTCAATTTCATCACACAGGTCTACACGTTCTTCCGCAGCATCTACACCGAACTGATATTCAGGTTCTGAAAGGAGGGACGGCAAGATGGAAAACACCGAAAATACCTGGCAGCTTTCGCCGCGTGCTAAAAGGATTGTCTGGATCATTATCGCAGTTCTGCTCGTCGCCCTCCTGTGCCTTGTCGGCTGGTATATCGTGCACTATCGCACCTACAATGTATACCGTACCCTGACACAGAAACCACAGACGATCCCCGAAGGTGAAGACTTCGCAAAGCTCAAGGATGAGCTGAAAGCCGTTCCCAGCTTCTCGCTGGCTGCGGAAAATGACCGTGTTGCACTCTACGTCAAGACAGACACGGCTGAAGTAGCCGTCTATGACAAGGAAAACGGAGTCACTGTCTATTCCAACCCGCAGGAAGCGGATAAAGACCCCGTAGCCCGTGCAAGCAACCTTGAAAACCTCAAGAGCCAGTTCATCCTCAGCTATCTGGATGCCAACGCAAAGGAAGGCACGGCTTGGAGTTCGTACGCGAAAGCCGTGGCAAACGGACAGATGGAATATTACTCCATTCCGGACGGCGTGCGTGTGGTCTATAACCTTTCCAACGAAAGGATCCTGATGGTTCCCAATCAGCTGACCGCTGAATGGTACGCCATTATCGCCGAATCGGGCAAGAAGGCTGCTCCTAAGATCTATGATTATGATGAAGAGAGCGGTCTGTATACGATGAAGACGCAGGGCGTCACTGGCCGTAACAAGCAGCAAATGGACCAGGATGCGCGCAATGCCGGCTTCACCATGGAAGACTATGAGGAAATGCAGGCACTTCGTGTACTGGACGACGACGCCGATGCGGCCGAGGCCCTGTCCTTCACGATCACGCTGGACTGGCAGCTGACAAGCGACGGCGTGCGTGTCAGCATTCCTTATGAAGGCCTTGGCGAGTTTGGCGGAGGCCAGATCCGCGCGATCCAGCTGCTCCCCTTCTTCGGCGCGGCCGGATCACAGGAAACAGGCGAAATCGTGATCCCCGACGGAAGCGGTGCGATCATGCGCTTCAACAACGGCAAGAGCACTTCTCCGCAGTACAGCAAGAGCATTTATGACATTGACCTGGTTGACAGCGACTACGCTGTGACGCAGAACATGCAGACAATCAGGCTCGCGCTTTACGGTATCTGCCGTGAGGAGAGCAGCATCCTGGCCGTATGTGAGCGCGGCGCGTCCTTGGCGAATATCACTGCTGATGTTGCCGGACGCAACAACAGCTATAACTTCGCCTACTTCACCTTTGTCATGCGCCGTACGGACACACTGATGATCTCCAATGAGACCGTGATTGTGGCCGAGCGCGATCTGTACCCGGTAGACTGCACCGTTCGCTACACGCTGCTCGGCAGCGAGGAAACCGGTTATAATGGTCTGGCCCGCGCGGCACGGGGGCAGCTGATTGAGCAGGGGCTCCTGAAAGAAGCTGCGCCTGCTGAAGCAGATATTCCCTTCTATTATGACGTGATCGGCGGCGTAAAGGAAACAGCACACTGGCTGGGCGTGCAGTATCTGCGCGTACTGCCCATGACCACGTTTGCAGAAGCCGAGAATATCGTAGCTTCTCTCAAGCATGAGAACATCTCCAATCAGAAGATGAACCTTCAGGGCTGGATGAACGGCGGCTATTATCATGATCCGGTCACCAGTGTGAGCGTACTCAGGCAGTTAGGCGGCACGAAAGGCCTGACCTCGCTGCAGAACGCTCTGGAACGCAGCGGCGGCGCGCTCTATCCCGACGCGGCACTGCAGTTTGTCACTGACATTGCCAAGGGTTTCTTCGCAAGTGAGGAAGCGTCGCGTTACTATGCTGAAGGCTATGTTGTGAACCTGGGCGTGATCAATCCGATCAACCTCCGCCGCACAGGTACCCTGGGTTACCGCGAGCGTGGATTCAAACTGCTCTCGCCCAAATTCCTGCCCCGCTATGCCGAAGGCCTTGCGAAAGCAGCTGACAAGCTTCAGCTGAACAACCTGAGTCTCCGCGATCTGGGTCAGGAAGTGCATGCTGACAAGCGCCGTACCAATGTGATCGACCGCGAGTCCGCCCTGGACCTGGTCAAGAACGCATTCGTCACCCTGCAAGGCAACGGCCGCGGGCTGATGGTGACCGGCGGCAATGATTACTCCATCACTTATGCAGCCGATGTGCTGGATGCCCCGCTGGAGGCAACGCTCTATCCCATTCTGGATGAGCAGATTCCTCTCTGGGAGATGATCGTGCGCGGTTCTGCTGATTATACGGGAACTGCAATCAACTTAACCCAAAGTGAGAATCCTCGTGAGGATCTGCTGCACCTGATCGAGTACGGTGCGTCCGTGCATTACACCTTCACCTGGAAAGACGCTGCGGAAATGAAGTATACCGGCCTGAATGGCATGTTTGCCACCACCTTCTCTTCCTGGAAGGATGAGGCGGTTGAAGCTTATCACTTTGTGAATGCCGCTCTCCGTACAGTGAACGGTGCTGAAATAACAGAGCATGCGCGTCTGAGTGAGACTCTCAGCCGAGTCACTTATTCCAACGGCGTAACGCTGTATGTCAACCATAGCGATGCCGACGCTCAGGCAGACGGGCATACTGTCGGCGCGATGGATTATCTGGTCGTAGGAGGTGAGGCACAATGACGACGGTGAAGCGCAGGAAAAAGCTCTTCCATCTCTCGTATGAGCAGCGCAACGCGGCCCGGGGCTATGCTTTCATTCTGCCCTGGCTGATCGGTTTCATCGTGTTCTATCTGGGGTGCCTATACCAGCTAGGCCGTTTCAGCCTGCTGGATATCAAGATCGACGCCACGACAGGCAGCCGTGTGGACACCTTTGTCGGCTTTGCCAATTATGTAGAAGCTTTCACTGCACACGCAACTTTCAAGCAGAGGCTGACTTCCTCGCTGATAGACATGGTCATCGATCTGCCCATGATCATTTTCTTCAGCCTGTTCGTAGCGCTGATGCTCAACCGCAAGTTCAAAGGCCGTGCAGTGGTCCGTGCGATCTTCTTCCTCCCGGTTATCTTAAGCGCTGACGCAGTCGGTTCCGCCATCACCCGCGCAAGCGAGCTCATGAACGCAGGCCTGACTGCTGCAGCACAGGAAATGCAAGGCGGCGGAACGGTATCTGTTACCTACTATATCCAGCTGTTCGGTGATATTGCTCTCCCCGCCTCAATACTGGACTATATCGTTGGGGCGGTCAACCGTATCGCCAGTATCATCAAAGGTTCCGGCGTGCAGATCATCCTGTTCATCGCAGCACTGCAGTCCATTCCCGGCGCGCTTTACGAGGTCGCGAAGATTGAAGGCGCGACTGCCTATGAAACGCTTTGGAAAGTCACCATTCCGATGGTCATGCCGCATATCATAACAAACACCATCTACACGCTGGTCGACCGTTTCGTTACGAGCGACGTGGTCACACTGGCAAACGAGACTTACCAGAAGTACAACTACGGTCTGTCCTCTGTCTTCTCGCTCACATCCACTGTGGCAACCTGCCTGATCCTCGGATTGATCGTTTACCTGCTCAACAAGCGCGCGTTCTACTACAATTAAGGAGGGCAGAAAGATGCAGAAAACCGAAATTAAGACGGGTTCCTGGCAGAAATTCCGCTCTTCTGCCAAGTATAATGACCGGAAAAGCCGTATCATGACACGGATGAAGAACCTGCTGCTGGGCATCTTCCGCTTCATCATCATCGTGGGCATCAGTTACGTGATCCTCGCGCCTGTGATCGGCACGGTCTCCCGTTCGTTCTTCTCCACGCAGGACTCCATCAATCCCATGGTGTTCACCATTCCTATCAACCCCACACTGAGCCGCTATACCATGGCGATCAAGTACATGGATTATCTGCCCATTCTCGGCCGTACGATCCTGTACGTGATCGGCGTCACACTTCTGCAGCTGCTGACATGCTCGATGGTCGGCTACGGCTTCGCACGTTATAAGTTCCCGCTCAAAAAGCTGCTGTTCGCCTTTGTGGTAATCATGATCGTCGTACCGCCGCAGACCATCCAGTTCCCGCTCTATATGAGCTTCCGCTATTTCGGCTTCGGTACAGATACGGTCAACCTGCTGAAATCGCCCTGGCCGATGGTCATCCTGTCAGCCTTCGGCTGCGGCCTCCGCTCGGGACTGTATATCTACATCTTCAACCAGTTCTTCCGTGGCCTGCCCAAAGAAATTGAGGAAGCGGCACTGGTAGACGGCGCAAATCCGTGGTATACTTATTTCGGCATCATGCTGCCCAATGCATCCCCGGCCATTATTACCGTGGCTGTATTCTCCATCGTGTGGCAGTATAACGATTCTTTCTTCGCAAACACCTTCAATATCCCCTCGTCGATCCTTATCACGCGCAAACTCGACACCCTGATCAACGTGATCGCCAACGCTGAGAAGATCAACAGCCTGCGTGAACTGCAGCTGTACTTCGATGCAGGCGTTGTGCTGGTCCTGGTACCCGTAGTGCTGATCTACCTGATCCTGCAGCGCCGCTTCATTGAAGGCGTAGAGCGCAGCGGTATCGTCGGCTGATCAGCCGCCAATCTCGTTCCAATGCCCGCAATCGGGCATAAAATAAAAGGAGGGAATCCAATGAAAAAGGTAATTTCCTGTTTGCTGATCGCCGTTATGGTGCTCGGCATGTGCTCTTGGGCAGCCGCGGAAGCCGCTCCGGTCGAAGTAATCGACTTTGAAGACGGTGCTTTTGGCTTCCTGGGCATCTCCAAGGCCAAGGCCAACGCCGGCGTCCCGACGCTGGAAGTCGCTGAGTTCAACGGCTCTCAGGCGCTGAAGGTCATCCCCGACGCGAAAGTCCCCTATGTGGCTATCAACGTTGAGGGCCTGGCCGGCGAACGCGTGGCGGACGTTGCGGCGATCAGCATCGACATCGGTGTTGATGCGGGCAGCGACGGCAAGTTCTATGCTGCGAGCGGCGTGGTCTACACCTACACCGGCGAAGACAATGCGGAAGGCAAGGCCAGCTGGTCTGTTTATCTGCAGCGCAAGAATCCCCGTTCCCTGGTATTCCAGATTCCGGCTCTCGCTGCCGGTGCCGGCAACTATGTCATGATCTCCCTTGAGGATCATGCGAGTGCCGATCCCATCGCTTTCTTCATCGACAACATCAAGCTGCTGGACAAGGATGGCAATGCCATTGCTCTGGATCCGACTGCTGAGTATGTCGCAGTGGACGGCGGACGTGACCTGACCAACCTGGTCGCTCTGACCAACGTGGTCGAGTTCGAAGGCTTCGCCACCTCCGGCGGTGCCTGGGCTCAGAACGGCTTCGAAATGCCTCAGGAATTCGTTGATGCTCTGGTTCCCGGCAGCGTCATCGAAGTGGACTATGAGTGCGCTGGCTCTCTGTGGATCGTCTTCCCCTGGGCTGCGGCTGGCTGGATGCGCGTTGGCGGCTGCGGCAATGGTGTGGATGCTGTGAACAACAGCGGCAACATCGTTCAGATCCCCTATGAGATGATCGAGCAGTTCTGCGGCGAAGACAAGAGCACCTGGGGTGCCATGCTGCAGTGCGAAGGCTCCGAACCGTGGACCGTACTTGGCCTGCGTGTCGGCCAGCGTCAGAACCAGATCGTTCTGAAGAACGCTGTTGAATTCGAAGGCTTCGAGACCTCCGGCAGCGCTTGGGGCCAGAATGGCTTTGAGATGCCTCAGGCCATCGTTGATGCCCTCGTTCCCGGCAGTGTGGTCGAGGTCACCTTCGAATCCGAAGACAACACCATGTGGATCGTAATGCCCTGGGCAGCCGCCGGCTGGAGCCGCGTGGCACAGGGTGCTGCTGTCATCATGGACGACAAAGCCTATATCACCTATGATCAGTTTGTCGCTGTATGCGGCGAGGACAAGAGCACCTGGGGTGCTATGATGCAGTGCGAAGCCCAGACCCCGTGGAAAGTCTACGGCATCCGCGTCGGTCAGATGGCTGAGTTCTACGGTCTGACCAACCTGGTCCGCTTCGATGGTTTCGAGACCTCCGGCGGTGCTTGGGCCCAGAACGGTTTCGAAATGCCTCAGGCGATCGTTGACGCGCTGGTTCCTGGCAGCGTCGTGACCATCTCCTACGAGTCCGAAGACGGCAACATCTGGCTGGTCATGCCTTGGGCTGCTGCCGGCTGGAGCCGCGTTGGCAATGATGGCAAGGACGTGGCAGACGGCCACATCGCGCAGGTAACCTACGAGCAGATCGAAGCCGTCTGCGGCGAAGACAAGGCCACCTGGGGCGCCATGATGCAGTGCGAAGGCTCCTCCAACTGGACTGTCTATGGTCTTGCGGTCGGTACCGCCATTCAGTAAGCCATGATTCCCGCCGTCCGCAAGGCAGCGGGGCAGATACGTTTCTCAAACAAAACAAAAGGAGGATACTCTAAATGAAGCGCATTCTTTCTCTGGCGCTGGTTCTGGCGATGGCCCTCAGCATGATCTCGACCTTCGCCACAGCCGAAGAACCCCGTCATATCACGATCGCCCTGTGGTGGGATATGTACTATGATTCCCTGGACGAGTCCTGGGAGAGCAACCCCTCTGCCAGCGGCAAGGAAACCGACATCATGAGATTCGACGTTGTTAAGGAAATCGAGGAGACCTACAATGTCACCTTCGAATTCGTCAACGCCACCTATGCCGGTGTTCAGGATTCTCTGAACATCTCCATTCTGGCCGGCGAGCCTGACTTCGACGTATACATGGTCGAGCTCGGCTGGGGCGTGCCTGCCGTTATGAACGGCCTGGCCACCGACTTCCGTGATGTCCTTGATCCTGACGATCCCCTGCTGCGCCATGAGGACGTTGTCATGGACTATGTCAACCTGACCAACGGCGCTGTCTCTCTGCTGTCTGTAAAGGGCGCTGAGGACCAGGTCGGCGCGACCTATCCTCTGGCCTTCAACCTGCAGATGATCCAGGAAGCGAACCTGGAAGATCCCCGTGATCTGGTTGAGCGCGGTGAGTGGACCTGGGACAAGTTCCGTGAGTACTGCCAGGTTCTGACCCGTGATATCGACGGCGACGGCGTGACCGACGTATACGGCTACGGCGGCTGGATGGGCGACTTCTTCCCCTACTTCTTCATGTCCAACGGCACTTATATGTGCGCTACTGCTACCGAGAACTTCTCCTCTCCTGAGATGGGCGAAGTCCTCAAGTTCCTGCAGGATCTGTATGTGACTGACAAGACCGCGTACCCCATTCCTGACGAGAACGGCTGGGATGTCTGCCGTTGGCTCTATCGTGACAAGAAGGTCGCCTTTGCCACCAGCGCCTGCTGGATCCTGGATTCCTACAAAGACTACCTGGAAGAGCCCAATCTGGACTTCGACATGGTGTTCGTAGATTACCCCATCGGCCCCAGCGGCAATGCGGAAACCAACTCCAAGAAGCTGGCTAACAGCAACTACTGGCTGATCCCCGCCGGTATCGAAGATCCTGAACTGGTCTACAGAGTACTGCGCGCCTATCAGAACTGGTATCATGATGATGTCGAACTGCGCGATGATCCCGATGAGCTCGAGTGGTGGTACACCGCCACCAGCAACAAGCTGGATCTGCAGGATTGGAACTTCGAAATCATGAAGACCATGGGTGAGCACACGATGGTCGACTTCGTGAACGTCGTCATCAACGACATCCCGATGCTGGGCTTCCTGAAGGGCGAGTATACGCCTTCCCAGCTGCAGGAGCAGTACAAGCAGGTCGTACAGGATGCCCTGGATCAGATTTTCTGATCTAAGTTAATCACTGATCAACTGACCTAACAAGCGCCGTGCGGCGTAAAGCGGCAGGCTTCCGCGGACACCGCACGGCGCCCTTCTATGCTTCTGAAAGGATAACAGCATGAGCAAATACCAGATTATCGCCCCTGTCCTTTCCTCAATGCCCTGGCAGGATCGCCCGGATGAGCCTTCCAATTCTCCGCTGTGGCGCTGGAATGAGAATCCCATCATCAGCCGCAACCCGATCAAAGGCGTGGCGCGTATCTTCAACAGCGCCGTCATGCCTTATGAGGGCAAATACATCGGTGTATTCCGCGGAGAACAGTGCGACGGCGTCTCCTTTATTTATCTGGGCCACTCCGATGATGGTATTCATTGGACATTCGAACCCGATAAGCTGCAGTTCATCGATGAGAAAGGCGAGCCTTTCCAGCCGATCTATGCCTATGATCCGCGCCTCGTTAAGGTTGAAGATACTTACTATATCATCTGGTGCCAGGATTTCTGGGGTGCTGCGATCGGTATGGCAAAAACACAGGATTTCAAGACCTTCACCCGTGTTGAAAACCCATTCCTGCCTTTCAACCGCAACGCAGTGCTGTTTCCGCGCAAGATCCGCGGCAATTATGTCATGCTCTCGCGTCCGTCAGACTCAGGTCATACTCCTTTCGGCGATATCTTCATTTCCGAGAGCCCTGATATGCATTTCTGGGGCAATCACCGCCATGTGATGAGCCGTTCCAGCGAATGGTGGGAAAGCCTGAAGATCGGCGGCGGTGCCGCTCCCATCGAGACCAGTGAAGGCTGGCTGATCTTCTATCACGGTGTATGCAATACCTGCAACGGGTATGTTTATTCCGTAGGCGGAGCCATCCTGGACATCGACGAGCCCTCCCGCGTGAAGTACCGCTGTGCCAATTGGCTTCTAACCCCCGAAAAATGGTACGAGGAGCGCGGTTTCGTCCCCAATGTCGTATTCCCCTGTGCTACGCTTCAAGACCCGGAAACCGGCCGTATTGCCGTCTATTACGGTTGTGCGGACAGCTATGTAGGTCTGGCGTTCGGATATGTGGATGAGATCATTGATTATATCAAGGAAAACAGCCGCACCTCTTATGACGACACCTGCATCGGCCGCCGCTGATCATACGCAGCGGATAAAAGCATCGCCGGGATGATCATTCATCCCGGCGATGCTCTTTTATTCTGCCCTGTTCAGGGGCTTGTTTTTATGCTTCCTCCGTCGGCGCTTCCTCAGCCGGTGCTTCTTCGGCTGTTTCAGAATCGGAAGGTACTTCTTCCTTCGGTGTCCTGGTCACGCCCACAATGCGGCTTCCCTCGGCCACACGCATCAGGCGCACGCCCTGTGACGCACGGCCGCAGTTACGGATACTGCTTACGCCAGTGCGGATAACGGTGCCGTCATCCGTGATCAGGATGATATCCTCTTCCTCGCGCACCATGAGCTGAGCAGCCAGCGGGCCTGTCTTTTCGGTCAGGCCCATGGCACGTATGCCCTGTCCGCCGCGGTTGGTCTCACGGTATTCCTCCGGATCACTGCGCTTTCCGTAACCGTTCTCGCTGATCGTCAGTACCAGAGCGTCAGGCTCCAGAACACAGGCGGAAACCACACGGTCATCCTCTTTCAGCCGCATGCTGCGTACGCCCTGGCTTGAGCGGCCCATACTGCGCACATTCTTTTCGTCAAAGCGGATTGCACGGCCGCTGCGGGTGGCCATCATCATCGTCTGGTTGCCGTCAGTCAATTCCACAGCCACCAGTTCATCCTCCTCGCGCAGGATGATTGCGATCAGGCCTGAACGGCGCAGATTGGTGAAGTCCTCCAGCGGCGTCTTCTTGATCAGACAGTTGCGGGTAGCCATCATGAGATATTTGCCTTCCACCTCACGCGGCATGGGGATCATCGTCGTCACTTTTTCGCCGCTCTGCAGCTGCAGCAGATTCACGATTGCCGTACCGCGGGCAGTGCGTCCTGCCTCGGGGATCTCGTAGCACTTCATCATATAGCAGCGTCCGCGGTTGGTGAAGAACATGATGGGCTCATGCGTATTGATCACACGGATCTGCTCGGTGTAATCCTCATCGCGCAGATTCTGGCCGACCACGCCCTTGCCGCCGCGGCCCTGCGCACGGTAGGTGCTGCGCGGCAGACGCTTGACATATCCGAAGTGCGTCATGGTAACGACCATATCATCCACGGGGATCAGGTCCTCGACATCGATCTCGCCATCCACGATACCGATCTCGGTACGGCGTTCATCGCCGAACTTGTCGCGGATCTCGATGAGTTCCTGCTTGATAACGCCAAGCAGCAGGTTTTCGTCCGCCAGGATGGAACGCAGATAGGCGATGGTCTTCTCCAGTTCCTGATACTCTGCCAGCAGCTTGTCGGATTCCAGATTGGTCAGGCGCGCAAGACGCATGTCGAGGATTGCCTGTGCCTGCTTATCGCTGAAATCAAAGCGGTTCATGAGTTCAGTCTTCGCAATAGGAGTATCCTTGCTGTGACGGATGATATGTACTACTTCGTCAATGTTTTCCAGCGCCTTGAGCAGGCCTTCCAAAATATGCGCGCGGGCAAGGCTCTTGTCCAAGTCATACTTGGTGCGCCGTGTCACGACATCCTTCTGATGTTCGATATACCAGTACAGCATATCGTGCAGGGAAAGGATCTTGGGCTCGCCGTGGACCAGCGCCAGCATGATCACGCCGAAGGTATCCTGCAGCTGAGTATGCTTGTACAAATAATTGAGGATCACCTGCGGCTGCGCATCGCGCTTGAGGTCGATTACCACACGCATGCCGTGCCGGTCGCTTTCATCGCGGATATCACTGATGCCGTCCAGCGACTTCTCGTGTACGAGCTCGGCGATCTTCTCCACGAGCTTCGCCTTGTTGACACCGTACGGTATCTCCGTGATAACAATGCGGTCGCGCCCGTTGCCCATCGTCTCAACTTCGGTCTTGGCACGCACCAGGATGCGGCCACGGCCGGTATGATAGGCTTCGCGGATCCCGCTGCGGCCCAGGATAATGCCGCCGGTGGGGAAGTCCGGACCCTTGATATGCTCCATCAGGTCATCCAGTGTGGCCTCGGGATTCTCCATCAGGCAGATCACACCGTTGATGACTTCAGTCAGGTTATGCGGCGGAATATTGGTAGCCATGCCTACGGCAATACCCGTAGCGCCGTTTACCAGCAGGTTCGGGAAACGCGCAGGCAGCACGGTCGGCTGCATCAGCGTTTCGTCGAAGTTCGGCATGAAGTCGACGGTGTCCTTGTCGATTTCTCCGATCAGGTGCTGGGTGATCTTTGCCATACGCGCTTCCGTATAACGCATGGCAGCCGCGCCGTCGCCGTCGACGGAACCGAAGTTGCCCTGGCCTTCCACCAGCATGTAACGCATGTTGAAATCCTGTGCCAGACGTACCATGGCCTCATAGACCGAGGAATCGCCGTGCGGATGGAATTTACCAAGCACATCGCCTACCAGACGCGCACTCTTGCGGAAAGGCTTGTCAGGCGTCATGCCCAGTTCGTTCATATCATAGAGGATACGGCGGTGTACCGGTTTTAATCCGTCGCGCACATCGGGCAGCGCACGGTTGATGATTACCGCCATCGAATAGGAAATGAAGCTCTTCTGCATTTCCTCTTCCAGCTTAATGGGGATCAGGCGATCCTGGATGTCACTCATGGATTCGTCCTTTCTTATCTTCAGTCAATGAATTATTGCAATTGCATCATAATTCTGTGATGCCGTTCGTTACAGCGCAAGCGGTTCCATCGTCAGTGCTCCCATCTGGGACAGGAAGCTCAGTGTGCTCTGCGTGTTTTCATCCCAGGCAATCGGCTGCACAGTGCAGCTTGCACAGCCGAATTCCGATGTGAAGCGGCACGCAGAAGCCACATCCGTACCGTAATCCAGGATAAGGATTACACTCTCCGGCATACCTTCGGCAGCTGCGAAGACATCGCCTAATGACAGAACACTGCAGGCAGCTATAAACTCTGAACTGCGCTTTGCATTAAACTGCTGTACCATTGCCAGCGGCACACGCCTCAGCAAGTTGCTGTAGGCAAGCTCCGGCAAGTCCGTTAATTCCCCTGCCATTACGGAAAGCAGAAGTTCGGTATCCAGCTGAATCAGCCAAGCGCTTTGCGGGCTTCCCGAAAGCTTCTCTCCGATTTCTACGATCTGAGGCGCTATTTCATCGGAAACAGAAAAATACCTGACATATAATTCAGATGCAGTGCATGCTGACAGATCGGCAGTCATCCGGATGGCTGTATCAGTCATTGAAACAATCGCATCTTCTGCCAGCGTAAGCTGGGCAGTGAAAACAAGGATAATTATCAGGAGCAGGCAAACCAGCTTTTTCATACAAACCTCTTACAGATCCAGATCCGTAACCATGTTATAGTTCTCTTCAATGAACTGACGGCGCGGTTCGACCTTATCACCCATCAGCAGGCTGATATATTCATCAGCTGCCATGGCATCCTCCACGCTGACCTGCATCATAGTGCGTGTTTCAGGATTCATGGTCGTAGTCCACAGCTGCTCACTGCTCATCTCGCCCAAACCTTTATAGCGCTGGATCTCTGGCTTGGGGTCACGCCCGATCGCGTCCAGCAGCCGCTGCAGTTCATTATCATCATATACATAATGTTCCTGCTTGCCCTTGGTCACCTTATACAGCGGCGGCATGGCGATATATACGTAGCCGTTTTCAATCAGCGGCCGCATGTAACGGTAGAAGAAGGTCAGCATCAGGATACGGATATGCGCACCGTCAACGTCGGCATCCGTCATGCATACGATGCGGTGATAGCGCAGCTTTTCAGCATTGAACTCCTCGCCGATACCGCAGCCGAATGCAGTGATCATATTCTTGATTTCCTGATTGAGCAGGATCTTATCAAGGCGTGTCTTTTCCACGTTCAGGATCTTACCGCGCAGCGGCAGGATCGCCTGATAATGACGGTCACGTCCTGTCTTGGCACTGCCGCCGGCGCTGTCGCCCTCAACAATGAAGATCTCGCACTTCGAGGGATCGCGTTCGGAGCAGTCAGCCAGTTTGCCGGGCAGGCTCGCGCTTTCAAGGACCGTCTTTCTGCGCGTCATTTCACGGGCATGGCGGGCAGCCTCGCGTGCGCGCGCAGCATTCAGGCAGCGTTCCAGGATTGCCCTGCCGACAGCGGGATTCTCCTCCAGGTAAGTGGAAAGTCCCTCTGCCACCAGGCTGTCCACGATGGGACGGACCTCGCTGTTGCCCAGCTTTGACTTCGTCTGGCCCTCGAACTGCGGCTCGTGCATCTTGACGGATACGATGGCCGTCAGGCTCTCGCGTACATCCTCGCCCTTCAGGTTCGCGTCATTCTCCTTCAGCACGGGCGGGCGGCACTTATTACGGCCGTAATCATTAATGACGCGCGTCAGTGCGCTCTGGAAGCCCATCAGGTGCGTGCCGCCTTCAGGCGTATGGATGTTATTGGCAAAGGTGTAGATGTTCTCGGCATAGCTATCGTTGTACTGCATGGCGACCTCAACCGAAACATCGTTCTTCAGGCCTTCCATGTAGATGGGTTCCGGGAACAGCACCTCACGGCTCTTGTTCAGGTATTTGACGAATTCGCGGATACCGCCTTCATAGTGGAACACGCGCTCCTGTTCTTTTCCCTCGCGCTCATCACGCAGGACGATCTTCACGCCCTTGTTCAGGAAAGCCATCTCACGCATGCGCGTCTTCAGGATATCATAGTTGAACTCGATGTCCGGATCGAATACACCTTCCGGGTTCTCCGCAGAACGGATATCCGGCCAGAACTGTACTGTCGTACCGGTGCGCTCACCCGCGTCACCGATCACTTTCAGGTCATACTCGATCTTGCCGATATTGTATTCCTGGCGGTAGATCTTTCCGCCCTGGTAGACCGTCACCATCAGATGGCGGCTGAGCGCATTGACGACCGACGCGCCTACGCCGTGCAGGCCGCCGGAAACCTTATAGCCTTCTCCGCCGAACTTGCCACCCGCATGAAGAATGGTCAGGCAGACCTCGACTGCAGGACGTCCCATCTTGGGATGGATGCCCACAGGAAAGCCGCGGCCGTTATCCTGTACTTCGCAGGAACCGTCGTTCTTCAGCGTGATAATGATGTCTGTGCAGTAGCCGGCCAGTGCCTCGTCCACAGCATTGTCCACGATCTCATATACACAATGATGCAGTCCACGGTAATCCGTCGAACCGATATACATGCCGGGACGGCGGCGTACCGCTTCAAGCCCCTCGAGCACCTGGATATCGTCCGCATCGTAGTGGCCGTTTTCGGTATTTGTCTGCATCACACGGTCTTGTTCTTCAGTCATGTAAAACCTCCGTTGCAGGGAAAAAAGAAGGGTCCGGCGCACTCCGCGCCATCTTAAATATTATAGCATAAAACGCCCAAAAATACAACCTTTTTTCCTTATTATATGTACCTCTTTTGACAGTCTTTTAATGCGAACAGCAGTTCCCATTTATTTTGCTTTTCCTCTTGCCCGTACAATGTCTTTGTGCTATAATATTTTTATCGCGTACGGACGGAGGAAATTGCATGACGATAGGCGTTATATCGCTGGGCTGCGTCAAGAACCGGGTAGATACCGAGCAGATGCTTGCCCTGCTGACACAGGCCGGTCATACTATTACTCCGGATCCTGCCGAGGCGGATATTCTCATTGTCAACACCTGCGGTTTTATCGATCCCGCAAAAGAAGAAAGCATCCGGACCATCCTTGAGATGGCTGAATATAAGCAGAACGGCCGCTGCAAAAAGCTGATCGTTACCGGCTGCCTGGCACAGCGCTATGGTGATGCACTGCTCAGCGACATGCCGGAGATCGACGCTTTGCTCGGTGTCAGTCAGTATGACAGGATCGTGGAGGCCGTCGAAAGCGCTCTGGAGGGTTCGCGTCCCGATTACCGTACGCGCCGGAACGAAATGCTCGAATGCGGCCGTGTGCTGACCACACCGCCCTATTCCGCCTATGTACGCATAGGTGAGGGCTGTGACAACCGCTGCGCTTACTGCGCCATTCCCCTGATCCGCGGCGGCTACCGCTCCCGCAGTGAACAGGCGATCCTTGATGAAGCGCGTACACTGGCTGCCGGCGGGACCAAGGAACTGATCCTCATCTCACAGGATACGACACGTTATGGTTCGGACAGCGGAAGCTCGCTGCGCAAACTGATCCGCAAGGTCTCTGCTCTGCCCGGAGTGAAATGGCTGCGCGTGCTGTACATGTACCCTGATGAGACCGACATCGGCTTGCTTGAGGAAATGGCAGCACACGATAACGTATGCAAATACCTCGATCTGCCGTTGCAGCATGCGTCTGACCGCCTGCTGCGTGCCATGAACCGCCGCGGAACCGCATCTGAAGCAGAAAAACTGCTGGCGACAGCACGTTCCATGGGCTTTACCCTGCGCACCACCTTTATCGTCGGCTTCCCCGGTGAGACTGAAGAAGACTTCAATTGTCTGCTTGATTTCGTGCGCCGCGTCCGCTTTGACCGCCTGGGTGCTTTTGCGTACTCCGCAGAAGAGGATACCGTCGGCGCGTCAATACCTGACCAGGTGCCCGAGGATATCAAGCAGGATCGTCTGGACCGTCTGATGACCGTCCAGGCCGAGATCAGCAGGGAACTGAATGAAGCACGCGTAGGCACGGTCTGCCGCGTGCTTGTGACTGGTTTTGAAAACGGCCTGTATGTAGGGCGCAGTGCAATGGAAGCGCCCGACAGCGACGGCGTTATCTGCTTTACTGCCGCGCGCGAACTGAACGAAGGCGAATTTGTTTCCGTCCGCCTGGTACGCGCCGACACTTATGACCTGTATGGCATTTTGGAGGAAGACACATGAATCTGCCTAACCGGCTGACCCTGCTGCGTATCCTGCTGGTCCCGGTCTGCCTGATTCTGGCCGGATTGGGGTATTATTGGTGGGCGGCTGCCTTGTTTCTTGTTGCAGGACTGACCGACCTTCTGGATGGATATCTGGCGCGCAAAAAGCATCTGATAACCGACTTTGGCAAGTTTGCCGATCCCATTGCAGACAAGATCCTTGTTCTTTCGATGTCCATCATGCTCACTTACAAGGGTTTTCTCCCAGTATGGCTTCCCATTATTCTCGTTTTCCGCGAGCTTGCAGTAGATGGTCTGCGGCTCATTGCCATACAGCAGGGCAAGGTTGTAGCCGCTGGCTGGAGCGGCAAGATCAAGACCACCTGCCAGATGATCCTGATCATCTATGTGCTCGTTTTCCAGGGCGGGGTCCTCATGCTGCCCGCCAGCATTCTTGTCGCCATCCTGACAGTCTACTCCGGTGCCGAATATTTCTGGAAACTGCGCGGACTGTTTAAAAAGGACCTTGGGTTATGAGCGCAGAGCAGATAGTGAAACTGCTGACCGCCCGCGGTGAAACGCTCTCCTGTGCGGAAAGCCTGACGGGCGGCCTCCTGTGCGATGCCGTAGTGCAGGTGCCCGGTGCCAGCAAATGCTTTATGGGCGGCATCGTGGCTTATGATGAAGGCCGCAAGGTCTCCCTGTTGAACGTGCCGGCTTCCACACTGTATGCGCATACCGCAGTAAGCCGCGAAACGGTGCTTGCCATGGCCTGTGGCGCGCGTGAGCGGCTGCAGACAACCTATTCTCTGTCCACAACCGGCTATGCCGGTCCGGACGGCGATGATGTAGGGCTTGTATGGCTTGGTTACGAAGGCCCCGACGGCACTGACGCACGTGAATGCCGTTTCTGCGGCAGCCGTGAGGAGATCCGCCGTCAGGCAGTACAGGCTGCTTTGGCTTTTCTTACAGAAAAACTGTTTCAATAAAGAGGAGAAAAAAGATATGGCAAAAAAGGCAGAGGAAAAGAAAGACACGAAACAGGCAGTCCAGGATGACCGCGCGCGTGCGCTTGAAACCACCCTGGTCTCACTGGAAAAGCAGTTCGGCAAGGGCACCGTCATGAAGCTGGGCGACCAGACGCATATGAAGGTGGATGCGATCCCCACCGGCTGTCTGGAACTGGATATGGCGCTTGGTGTCGGCGGTATTCCCAAAGGCCGCATTATTGAGATCTTCGGACCCGAATCCAGCGGTAAG
>JAFZPO010000105.1 GCA_017550305.1 Clostridia bacterium | reverse complement strand
GTATTGAGATAACGCTTGAAAAGCCGTGAGACATATTCGCGGCTGTAGAAAAAATGTTCTGCAACATTGGATACTGAGGCTACCTCGGTGAAATGTTCATCCAGATAGTGCTGGATATCGATTACATTCTGCGGTAGATAGGGGTCTCCAGCTGTATCAGAAGCAGACAGGTTGTCGAGAAGATAGAAAGCCTGCAGGGTATACGCGATTGCAAGTGCATGATCCTTGGGAGTTCCGCGTGTCAGGATACTGTCAAGCTGACCCAGAACGGGAAGTAGTTCATCCATATGCTTGCGCTTCAATGAAAAAGTGAACTGATCACCGCGGTCCTGTTCCATAAAATGAAGAAGCGGGCGTCCGCCGACACTGTCGAAAGCTTCCGGATACAGATAGAAGACATAGCGCTCATAGCGTGTATGATCTGAATTGATCAGGGACATATGAAGCTTGCCTGGAGGTATGATGATCACATCACCAAAACGCGGCAGTGCGCTGCTGCTTTCGCAGATGTATCGGACGTCGCCTTCCACAAAGACAAGCAGCTCATAATAGTCATGAAAATGAAGGCTGCTGGGATAGGAAGCACGGTCATATTCAGTGCTCCGGTGGGAGTAGATCAGTGAATCGGTTATATCATACTGGCGCCATGGCCCCTTGATGGGCTGTGCCTGCGGATTCGGGAAATAGGTGACAAGCTTCATTGCTCAGCCTCCGTTCAGGAAAGACAGGTGTCGGAATGTCACAGTTGGTATAAGAACAGACAAATCGCTTTTTGATTGGTCACAAATTGATAATTGGATATCACAAACAAAAAAGTATTTCCACTTCGTGCGCAATATAATAATTAGCATAAGGGTGTGCAGTTGTCAAGCATACCGCATGCCAAAGCGAATAATATGGATAGAGTGAAGCGAAAGCTTTGCCCAAGGAAAGGAGATCAACATGAAGAAACTTGTTTCCCTGCTGCTGATCCTGTGCCTGGCTCTGGGCCTCGGACTGGCGAATGCCAATGCGGATGAAGAGATCCGCCTTAAGTTCCTGATCAGCACCTCGACTGCCGACTTTGAGAAGGATCATGGCTGGAGCGTTGTTCAGGAGAAGGCCGGCTTCCCCATTGATTTCGAGATCATCAATGGTACAGAGCAGCTGATGTCCATCATCTCTACCCGTCAGCCCTATGATTACGTATATCTGTCTGGTGCGAACTTCAAGCTGATGATGGAAAATGACGCCCTGCTCGAGATCGGCGACCTGATCGATGAGTATGGTCCCAACATCAAGGAAGCCATCACCACGCTGTGGCCGGCAGTAACCGTGGACGGCGAGATCTATGCGATCCCTTCCACTGCAGCACAGCCTGACTCCCTGCGCAACAGCATCACTGCCCGTCAGGATCTGCTCAACAAGATCGGTTGGACGGCTGACAAGCTTCCCAAGACGCTGGATGAGTTCACGCAGCTGCTGCGTGACATCAAGGCCGCTTATCCTGACATGGTGCCTCTGGCCCTGGCCAATGATACCAAGCCGGTCGCTCTGATCAGCAACGTTGCCAGCGCTTTCGGTATCAACGCCGGCGGTAACCAGGGTGCCTATCAGCTGATTGACGGCACGATCACCTATATCATCGATCATCCTAACCTCAAGCCCTATCTGGAGTATATGCGCGGCCTGTACGATGAAGGCCTGCTCGACTATGACTGGGCAGCCCAGAAGCTGGCTGATGCCCGCAATAAGTGGATCGGCGGCCAGGCTGTGATGGTCTACAACAGCTGGAACGGCTTTGCTATCGACACCATGTATGAACTGTATGAGGACATGGACTTCAGCGTACTGCCCCTGCTGGAGGATGAGAACGGCAAGGTACATGCGCAGACTTATTCCGGCGTCGGCGCCTACGGCGGCATTCCTTATACCTCCGAGCATCCTGCCGAAGCCATTCAGGCGATCAACAACCTGATGGAGTGGGATACCCATCGCCTGATCGGTCTGGGCGTGGAAGGCGTACACTGGGAGTATGATGAGAACGGCAACTTCAAGGCGATCCAGCCTGCGTTCAGCGAAGAAAAGAACATTTCCAACGTGTTCATTGCCGGTTTCTATCGTGAGGATATCTATCCGACCTACTGGGAAGTCCGTCTGCAGAAGAATGTTTACATGCAGCGCTGCTTCTATGATCAGAAGGCCAGCCTGCTGGACGGCGGCGAGCGCAGCCCCATCGCAATCGCGCCTTCGACCGGTGTTGAGAACCAGAGCGCACTTGAAAAGCGCGTTGACGATGCTCTGCTGGCCTATGTAAACGGCGGTGAAATGGCCAAGGTCGACGAAGCATACGAATACTGGCACAAGAATGGCGGCGAGGATGTTATCGAGTTCTATAACACCTGGTATGCCGAGAACATGAAATAATCGATTTTCTCAAAGGGCGGGGGATGGGCTTTCCTCCCCCGCCGCTCGTTTTTCTGCTTTTTTCGGAGGTCGGTTGTATGTCTGTCATAAACAAACCGCGCCGCTCGGTAAGCAAGCGCCTATGGGTATATTTGAAGGGACATTGGGAACTGTACATGTTCCTGATCCCAGGCTTGCTTATTCTTGCGTTTTTTAAGTTTGCGCCGATGAGCAAGATCGTCATCGCGTTTAAAAACTTCAAACCGCGCAGAGGCATTTCCGGCAGCAAATGGGTTGGCTGGGCAAACTTCCAGCGCATTTTCCAGGAACCTGAAGTCTGGCAGGTCATCCGCAATACATTGGAGATCAACCTGCTGCAGATCGTGGTTTGCGTGCCGCTGCCTATGTTTATGGCAATAATGATGAATGAAATAACGATCATGCCGATCAAGAAAAGCGTACAGACGATGGTCTACGTCCCGCATTTCTTTACATGGGTCGTTATTTACAGTATCTTCTTCAATATGTTCGGCGGAATGGGATCAGTGAACATGCTGATCAAGCAATTTACCGGCAATACGATACAGTTTTTCACAAAAGCAGGCTGGTTCCGGCTGATGCTGATCCTGTCTTCAATATGGAAAGGCACGGGATGGAGCACAATCGTTTACCTGTCAGCGATTTCTGCTATCGGCTCGGAAACATATGAGGCAGCTATCATTGACGGCGCCAGCAAAAGACAGCAGGTGCATTATATTACGATTCCCAGCCTGATCCCGACCATGGTGCTGATGCTGACCGTGCGTATGGGCAGCGTGATCAGCGGCGGATTTGATCAGGTGCTGGCTTTCTACAATCCTTCAGTCTATGACTCGGCGGATATTCTGGGTACATTCATTTACCGCCAGGGCATCGGTCAGGCGGACTTCAGCTTTGCTACGGCTGTCGGCCTTTTCGAATCGGTCGTAGGCCTTATGTTCGTTCTCTTATCCAATTTCTTCTCCAAACGGCTCACCGGCCGCAATGTCTGGTAAAGGAGGCGGTTGACGATGAAGCTTTCACGCGGAGAAAAAGTCTGGGTTGCCTGCATGTATGTGCTGGCGATCGCCTGCGGGCTGATCTGCCTGCTGCCTGTACTGAACCTCTTTGCCAAGTCCCTGAGCTCTGCAAAGGCGGTTGCAAGCAACCGCGTGCATTTCTGGCCTGTAGAGTTTAATACACTGGGCTGGCAATATATCTGGGTATACACGAGCTATCTGCGCTGCCTTGGCAATTCACTGATCAATACGGTAGCCGGTACCTCGATTTCATTGGGAATTACGATTCTGACGGCTTATTCGCTGGCTCATCCGGAGCTGAAAGGCCGGAAGTTCTTTATCTATCTGTATGTTTTCTCCATGGTATTTACGGCCGGTACACTGCCGGTCTACTTCCAGATCAACAGCTATAATCTGATCAACTCGCGCTGGTCATTGATCCTTCCGCATCTGGTCAGTCCGTATTATACATTTGTCCTGAAAAGCGGTTTTGAAAGCGTTCCGGACAGTCTTGAGGAAGCAGCGCGCATTGACGGCGCAAGCTATACGCGTACGTTGACTTCGATCATTCTTCCGGTCTCCAAAGCATCCATTGCGACCATTGTGATCTTTACTGCAGTAGCATACTGGAACCGTTATTTCGATGCGCTGCTCTACATTACCAACCAGCCTTTGAAGCCGCTGTCGCTCCTGCTGTATGAGGTCATCAAGCTGTCCAAGATGGAAGAGACCAATGACGAAATCTACGGCCAGGGATTGTCACAGACGATCAAAGATGCCAGTATGGTTATTATGACAATCCTGCCTATCCTGGCGATTTATCCGTTCATGCAGCGGTATTTCGTCAAAGGCGTTATGGTAGGCTCAGTGAAGGGATAATAAAATGGCTAAGCTGTTTGAGAAACCACAGACGAAAGAGAAACCGCGTTACATAAGCCACCGCGGTTTCCAGCCGTTGGCACCGGAAAACTCCCTGCCGTCTTTTACCTATGCGGGTTATCTGGGACAATGGGCGATCGAGACCGATGTCCATGCCACGCGGGATGGTATTCTGGTCTGCTGCCATAATGCATCTACCACACATTACAACGAAGATCTGGTCATAGCAGAAAACGACTGGAATGTACTCCGCCAGCTGCATATCCGGGAAGGTGAACGGCTGGAATGCTTTACGGATGAGGAACTGCGCCTGCCGCTCTTCAGTGAATACCTGGCTATATGCAAACACTATGGCAGTGTTCCGTTTATTGAACTGAAAAGCGGGAATGCCGGCGAAGTAATGGAGGCTGTGCTGAAAGCCGGTTTTACTGAAGATGAAGTTGTGATCAGCACGGGAAAGCTGGAATGGCTGGCAGATACACGGAAAGCAGCAAGCAATGTTTTCCTTCATTGGATCTTTGCGAAAGAAGAGGGACTGGAAAAGCTAGCATCGCTTGGCAATGCGGGGCTTTCCTGGAACATCCCGAACGCATTTGACTGCCCGCCGGATAAGATCGCACTGGTTAAGGATATGGGACTGAAAGTATGCCTTCGCGCCGGGGACAGTGTAGCCAGTGTGCAGCATATGTTCGAACTGGGACTGGATTATATCCCGACCAACCGCATGCATGGAGTCTTGTAAGTTTACACTGCTTTATGGGGGAAGGGTAAATGGCAGACCTGGACAGACGCTCATTTATACTGGGCATGATCACTGCATTCTGTGAATGCGTTGCTGGCGGCTGCAAACGGATGGCTCTGTCACCGCCGCTTTCTGCTAAGGACTATGAAGCTGTCTCTGAGGAAGCATATGAGATCATCGATAAACACGGTCTGCTGTATTATCATGAGATGAACATGGATCAGCCAGATAATCTGCGTTTCAATTGGATCGTGATCGCGCGCAGACAGCAGACGCTGGATGATTATCTGTCACTGCGGATGCAGGGCTTCAGCCCTGTCCAGTCGCTTGCCCCGTTTTCCGAATTGCTGAGTTATAACGAGAGCGAGAGCGTTCATACCGGATATGATGCTTTTCTGACATTCTTTCCCAGGTAAAAATGCTGATGATAACAAACAGCTCCCATGAAGGGAGCTTGTTTTTGTCTAAACTATATGTATGGTACCTTGACTTATACGAATAATTGGAAACGGTTATTCAGACTTCAGGAAAAGTGAGTGTTCCGTTACACGCTCAGGTATTTATCCATGACTGCAGCAGCGATGAAGTACATGCCAATAGAGTAGCACAAGGCGACAATCGACTGCATGATCAATGTGCTGGTAATGGTCGTGCAGATTCCGGATTTCCGCAGCAGGTTCTGGATGACATTGAGCAGGATGGTCAGAAGTATAAAGAAGATAAAAGTCACAACTCCATTTGCCTTCTTGCCATTCAGCAGGGCAGAAGAGACGATGTCTGCAAAGAAAGCGATGGAAACGACAGCCAGCCATGAAGTCAATAATTCAAAGATCAGGCTCAGAACCTGAGCTGTATCCAGTTCGATCTCTGCGTTGAACATATGCAGAAATTCCATGAAGAACCCCCACAGACGCTCCAGCTCACCGAGCCTGCTGAATAGAAGCGTCAAGTCCAGCAATCCAAGCAGGAAGAAGAAACCGCCTGCAAGCGCCAGTGACAGACCATTTTCCAGCATTTTAGAACCCAGAATCTGATAACTGTTTCTGGGAGTCATATACAGCATATATCCTTGCTTCGTGTTCATATCACGGTGAAGGGTAAAGATACTCTGTATACCGATTAAAATGATACCGCCAATTGCGATCAGCATCAGGATAAGAGCAGAGGTTCCGATGATATTATCCGTATTGCCTTCATTGTTGCGAAGGAACAGTGATACCAGGAAAACGACTTCGGCAACAGCAGTAACACCCAGGAAGATCAGCTTCATAGCGCGGGTTTTCCGCAACTCATATTTCAGCAAAGCACTCATTTATTCCACCTCCGCATGTCCATAGATCGCGCGATAACGATCTGCCATCGAAATCTGTTCTTCCGTACGCATTTCTTCCAGATCACGCACTTCGACCAGTTTGCCATTCTTGATAAAGATCGCCTGATCTGAGATCGCTTCCATCTCTTCAACCAGATGACTTGAAAGGACAAGAATGTTGTCAGCGGCTGCTTCCTGCAGAATGCAGGCGCGGATCTCGTCACGGGCCAGAAGATCAATACCGTTGAAAGGCTCATCCAGCAGATAGATACGCGCATTGCGTGCCATGGTGACGGCGATCTTCAGCTTGGCCATCATACCGGAGGAGAGAGCACGGGTCTTCATGCTGGGTTCCAGTTCCATTTTTCTGAGCAGGCTCTCATACTTTTCCGGCGAGAAATCCATAAAGAAATCCTGGTAATAGCGGCCAACATCCTTGATGGACATCCATGAGTAGAAGTAGGGCTCAGTAGACATATAGGCTATCTGCTTGCGGCTCTCAACACCTACAGGATTCCCGTTAAACAAAATCTCTCCGCTGGTGGGCTTCATGAGCGCAGCAGCCATTTTCATCCAGGTGGTTTTTCCGCTGCCGTTGGGACCCAGCATAGCATAGATATGGCCGGGTTCCAGGGTCAGACTGACAGAATCTACCGCGACTTTTGTTCCGAACTTCTTTGTCAGGTTCTTACTTGTTATCATTCAGGTCTTCCTCCTTTTGAATCAGCGCAAGGATCTCATCCTTTTTCAGTCCCAGGCTTTTCGTATCTGCGAGAAAACGTTTTACAGCTTGGCAGGCCATCTCTTCGCGCAAGCGACAGACAACAGCTGTATCCTCTGTAACGAATGTTCCCAGACCGCGTTTGGTCTCACAGACTCCCTCGCGCTCCATTTCCTGATAAATCCTGGCTGCGGTATTTGGGTTGATACCATATTGAACAGCCAGGTCTCTTCCGCCGGGCAGCTTTGCGCCGGGCGGCAGTACGCCTGTTACGATCTGCTGCTTGATCTGTGTCGCGACCTGCAGCCAGATCGGTGTCATCGGATCATAGTTCACCGTGCTCCCTCCTAAATAATTAGTGCACTAATGCAATAGTACACTATAGATATTTGGATGTCAATACCCTTTTTGAAAAAAATATAACTGATGCTAAGACAGTTGCGACGGAAGCCCTGCATCAGTTAATTGATCCTTATTATATTCGTGATGTGGAAGAATCATTCATCCTTGGTCAAGGGATAGCGCGCATACATCTTTTCGGTTGCTGTTCTTATGGAATCGATGACCTGCCCGACCATTACACTATCCCATTTATCCGCGTCTTCACGCAGGAAAGAAGTACGGTCAGTCCTGTTATCGAAGATACCAAGAGGGAGATGATAAGTCTTGCCATGCGCATGTACAGTGAGTGTGCCGGGTATTTCACTGGTATCTGCGAGATACTGCATATCATCAGTTCCGTAATCACCGAGCATGACTGCCATCGGTACTCCGTGATGCAGGTTGCTGCCTGGATCATTCGGATCGGCACGGTCATTGTTTTTGCGTCGGGACTCCTCCGGCGTGACCCAGATATAGAGGACTGCGGCGGTTTCCAGGATCGACGGAGAGAACATTGGTAAGGAATATTGATATCCAAAGGTGCCTGTCAGAGGCATTGTAGCACCATCCGGACCGCCCCTTGCACATTCGATGATTACCGTTTTGTCTTCAAAGCTATCAGGGTATGCTGCATGCTTCGCGTCCAGCATATTCCGTGCCTCGTTTTCAAGCCGGCATGCGACCTGAGCACGAATCCTGACCGGAAGCAGCTCCAGTCTGGGCGGCAGCCCTGCGATCTGTGCAGCACGGTCGATGCGTTGGAAAAGAAGTTCAGCGGCACTGTCGGTCGAGACGATATTGCGGGTCATCAGATCCAGATAATCTTCATTCAGAAGTGCACAGAGCGTACCCCAGTCACGGCCATCTGTAAATGGCGCTTCTCCCGGATAGAAGATGCGCTCCTGACCTAGCGCTTCAAGCTCATTGTCGATCCGGCGCATCATATGAACATAGGGGAAATCATCAAGCTGCAGGCTTTTCCCGATATGGAACTCTTTTTTGAGCCGTTCCGCGGGCATATGGGCAAGCAGATTGCGTACCTCGCTCTTTCCGGATGCCGGAAGCGCGACAAGCAGGATCGTTTTAAAAACCTCTGATTTCATAGTTTGCCTCAGCGAACATCCGCAGCCAAACGCCTGCGGATTTTTGTGGAGATATACTCAATAAGAAGTACCATTACTACAAGGCCCCAAAGCATGGCACCGGTATCACTCCAGCGGCGGTCATCTATAGCGAAGATCAGCTGTGCGCCGATACCGCCTGCGCCTACCAGACCAAGCACAGAGGCATTCTTGATATTGATGTCAAGCCTGTACAAAACACTGGAGATGATAGAGGAGCTGAGCTGGGGGATAATGCCGTAGCGCACCTTCTCGAATGCGGTACACCCGGCCGCATCCAGTGCCTCGATAACTCCCTTGTCAATATCCTCAATGGCCTCAACGAACATCTTGCACAGCATACCGGCGGAACCAATCGTCATTGTGAGTACGCCTGCGAATGGACCGGGTCCTACCGTTTTAACAAACATGATGCCGTACATGATGGAAGGGAAGGAACGAATCACGGTCACGATCACCAGGAAAAGGAGATTCACCCAACGGGGAGCGACATTACGGGAGCAGACAAATCCAAGCGGTATAGCAAGAATCGTTCCGAACAGAGTACCGAGGAAACCGATGGCAAAGGTCTCCAGAAGCATATGCATAAGACCGGTAGAGGAAGTATCAACGATGACTTTCCACGAAGGGGTAATGAGTCCGCGAAGGGAAGCTTTCACAAGCCCCCAGCCGCGTGCTGTCACGCCAGAGTATTCAACAGTGATCGAATTGATATATACAATACAAAGAACAAACAGTAAAAACAGTATGTAACGGATCCAGGGCTGAGGATAGCGGCGATACTTGTCCTCTACAGTACGGGCATCATCCAAATCGCTCCCGATGCTGATGCCCAGCAGCGGCCCCCAGTCTTTCAGCAGCCGTTTGAACAGTCCCGGACGGTTTTTCTTTTCATTATTCATGTCAGCGCACCAGCTTTCTGCGGGCGAAACGGGCGATGCCTTCCAGAATCACAATAGTTGCGGTCATGAAAATGAGCACCAGTCCGAGGTCTGCGTAGCGGCGCAGATTCAGGCGTCCCGAAATGATCTGGCCGATACCGCCGGCACCTACATAGCCCAGGATTGCTGCGCTCTTTACATTGGATTCAAAGCAGTAAAGCACGGTAGAGATATAATACCCTTTTACCTGCGGCCAGATCGCACGCAGCATGCATTTGGGACGGCTGGCACCGGTAGAAAGGAGCGCTTCATAGGGCCCCATGTCCACTGTCTCTATGTACTCATACATCATCTTTACACAGATAGTGTAAGAGAAGATAGAAATGGCAATCGTACCTACCAGGGCGCCCATGCCCAGGACCATGCGGAAGTAACAGGCAATGATCATGGTAGGCAGTGTGCGCAACAGACTGAGCAGCACACGGTGTGTTGCAAGATAGACTTTGTTAAGCCTAAAGTTGCTGGACAGATAGAAACTGACAGGCAATGCAACTGCGCATCCGAATACGGATCCAAGCAGGGACATGTTGATCGTGTCCAGCATGGGCTTCTTCATAGTATCGTAGTACTTCCAGTTGGGAGGAAGCATACGTCCGAGCATATCCCAGAAGTTCTTTCCTCTTTCACGCAATATACTGAAATCTACTCCGGCAAGCTGCATGCAGTAGATGATAAGCGCAATCAAAAGAATAGTGATATATGGCGCAGTATTGAATTTCTCACGCACTTTTTTACCGTTTGCGAGTGTATAACTGCGTGGATAAAAAATATGCAGGAGATCCTGAATGAAGTTGAGCATCACTCAGCCCCCTTCATCAGCTCATCGTCCTTGAGCTCACGGCCATAGATCTGCTTGAGCACATCATCGTTTACATCAGCAGTCGGGCCGTCATAAACGATCTGTCCCGCCCGGATGCCGATTACACGGTCCGCATACTGCAGTGCAAGGTCCACGTGATGGATATTGATGACCACAGTGATGTTCATTTCACGGTTGATCCGCTTGAAGTCTTCCATGACGATATCAGCCATGACAGGATCGAGGGCAGCGACCGGTTCATCAGCGAGAATGATTTCCGGGTTCTGTGCAAGCGTCCTGGCAAGTGCTACACGCTGCTGCTGACCGCCTGAAAGCTGGTCGGCACGGGTATAGGCCTTCTCCAGTATGCCGACTTTATCCAGAGACTCCAAGGCCAGCATTTTATCCTTTTTCGAATACAGTCCAAGCAGTGTCCTGACGAACGACATATCAGCAACCCGCGCAGACAGCACATTGTTGATCACACTTGTCCTCGTTACCAGGTTAAAGGACTGAAACACCATCCCGATCTTGCGCCGGAACTTACGCAGAGCACGTCTGCTGAGCGTGGATACGTCTGTGCCGTTCACAGTCAGCTTGCCGCCAGTGATGTCGATCATCTTGTTTACAGTACGGATCAGCGTGGATTTGCCGGCGCCTGACAGGCCGATCACCGCGACAAATTCACCCTGCTGTATTTCTAGATTCACATCATTCAGGCCGAGCACCCCGTTGGGATACTGCTTATATACGTGTTCAAATTTGATCATTCCGAATCCTCTTTCCCGGTTTGCTGGGCGAGCTGCCCATAGTTCAACGAAAGGGGCGCATTCATGGAATGCGCCCCTTGATAGGCTTTACGGATCAGTCGAAGATGGTGAGGGAAGCACGGGTGCCGTCGAAATCGCTGTCTTCAACGATCATGTAGCCGGTGTGGCTGTAGGGAGCAACGCAGGCCTTGCCTTCATCCGTCTGGATGATGTTGATGAACGCCTGCTGCAGGGCAGCCTTCAGTTCCGGCGTGATATAGGAAGCAGTGCCGACAGAGATCGTGTCGTTCATGATCATGTCGGTGCAGCCGATCAGCTTCAGGCAGTCAAAGACGTTCTTGCCTTCCTGGGCAAGCTCAGGATAAGCGTTCTTGAAAGCTTCTTCAGCATAGTCGTTTTGACGGGTATCAGCAAAGCCGGCGTAGATATCGGCCTGGCCCAGCACGACAGCTTCACAGTTGTTGGGATAGCTTCCGCCAAAGGTGGCATGTGCCAGATTCTCAACGGTCTTCTTGGACTCGCCAACGCCTTCACCGAACATCTTGTTCAGCCAGATGCTGGGATAGGTGTAAGCAGCACCGCTGCCCGGATTGCCCAGAGCCCAGGTCGCGCCATTGACATCATCCCAGGTCAGGGTGTTGGCACGGGCCTTCTCCAGCAGCTCGGCACCCTTTTCAGTCAGGCAGTTGACATAGATGAGGGAGCGATAGCCAACGGCTACTTCTTCGCTCTTGCCCACTTCGACGTTCCAGTCATCGAAATAATCACTGGTGACAGACAGGGCAGCGCGGGTGGAAGCCAGAATGACATCGACGCCATCAGCGGCGTACAGAACGTACGTGGAGGCGGGCAGGAAGCCGACATCGATTGTGCCGCTGATCATGCCTTCGCCAACGACCGTGTAGTCAGTACCGACACCGATGTCGATCTCTTTCACATCGAAGCCGCTTTTGGCGAGCTCGTCAATCAGCATCTGCTTGAGCGGTTCAGAGGCAGTCATCATGTCCTCAACGCTCGCACTGGGAACGAAGTAAACAGTCAGCTTGTCAATCACGGTGTTGTCAGCGAGAGCAACGCTCAGCAGCATGGCAAGCACAAGGACGAGTGCAAACAGTTTTTTCATGATCATCTCTCCTTTTTATTTGTCGAGTTTTGACATCTGTATTCTATATTACGGGGTATCAAATGTCAATCTGCCGAAAGGCTTGAAAACTTTGAAAAGACTGTTACAAACTGTTAAGATAACATGCATAGCGCCCTTGCCGCGAGCCTTGGATAAGGCCAGCTGCCTGCCTTTTACTCGAGCCCCAAATAGGCTCTCAGTACTTGAAGCCCGGCTTCAGGGACACAGAACCTGTCCCTGCTGTGATGGATCTCCTCCCATACGGCATCAAGGTCAAACCACCGGACTTCAGAGACTTCACTTTCCTGAAGTGTCATGATATCCGCAGCACCGTGGTATACGAAAACACTCGTGAATTCGTTATCGCGGAAGATCCGGCCATGGAATTCCTTTTCATAGCGGATACGGAAAGTTCCTGCAAAAGAGAGCTCTTCCGGGGATGCATCTATTCCAAGCTCTTCCTTCAGCTCCCGGAGTGCGGATTCCAGCGGTTCATCCCCGGCCGTGATATGACCGGCCGATGATGTATCATACATCCCGGGATATGATTCTTTCTCTTCACTTCGCTTTTGCAGGAGGATTTCATATCCATTGCCGGCAGGTCTGACGATCCACACATGCGCCGTCCGGTGCATAATGCCCATCCGGTGCGCTTCTTCGCGGGATACGGTCTTTCCGGTCGGCTTCCCGTTCTCGTCTACGATATCAAGGTATTCCATACTGATTCACCGGTATTCTTCTTACAGTTTGATCCCGTCGATTTCCTCTGTCAGACGGCAGATCTCATCGATCAGGGAGCCGATATAGTCGATCGTTGCATTTAGGGGGCCGTCTGTCATGATATCGAAGCCTGCGATCCTGGCAAGACCTACGGGGTTTTCCGTTCCGCCGGCAGCAAGGAACTTCTTCCAGTCTTCTACCGCATCTTTGCCTTCCTTCTCGATCCGCAGCATAGCCTGGGTCGCGACAGTCAGACCGGCACTGTAGGTATAGGGGTAGAGCCCCATGTAGTAATGCGGCTGACGCATCCAGGTCAGTTCCGCTCCTTCAGGGATCTCGACAGCGTCGCCCCAGAACAGCTCAAGATTCTTGCGGAACAGATCGCTGAGCACGTCGGCATTCACGCTGCCACCTTCGTCGATGATGCGGTATACTTCGCGCTGATACCAGGCTTCTCTCAGATGCGTAACAAAGTTATGATAATACGTGTTGCTGATCAGACTGGACAGCACCCAGCGGCGGAAACGCTTGTCTTCTTTTATATGCACCAGGTAATTGCTTAGGAGCAGCTCGTTCATTGTGGACGGTGCTTCTACCAGGTACATGGAAGGATCACAGTCATAATATGACTGAGCCCTGTCACTGTACATGGACTGTCCGGCATGTCCTAGCTCATGCGCGATGGTGAATACATCGGACATCCGGTCGTTCCAGTTCAGCAGGATAAATGAGTTCTGGCGATAGACGCCGGAGCAGAAACCGCCGGTGCTCTTGCCGACGTTCCTGGCAAAATCGATCCAGCGTTCTTTGTATGCGCGGTCTACCATTTCCGTATAGTCTTCACCAAGGATGGAGAGCGCTTCGCGTACATACTGATGGGATTCCTCAATCGTGACCTTCGGATCATACTCGGGGTCTACCGCTATCTTCAGATCGGCAAAGGTTACTTTGTCCAGATTGTGCTTTTTCCCAAGAAGCCTTGCATAGCGGCGCATGTGCGGAGCAAGACGCTCGGTGATCACATCGATCTGGCGGTCGTACATTTCACGCGTGACTTTCTGCTCAAACAGCAGGCTATCAAACACGTTGTCAAACCTGCGCAGTTCGGACATCGTCTTTTCCTGCGTGACACATGCATTGTATGCAGCGGCAGTCGTGTTCTTGTACTTGCTGAGCGTGTCATAGAACGCGCGGAACGCAGTACGCCTTACCTGCGTATTCTCTTCCAGTTCATAATTGTCTTCATAAAGCGAATAACCCAGCGGGTATTCTTTTCCGTCTGCGGTAAACGGGTCAAAAGCGATATCCGCAAGCTTCATCGTATTGTAAATGGTATAGGGGACACCAAGCGACCTGCCAAGTGCAGCAAGCGTTTTTTCGGTTTCCGGAGAGAGCATGTGCGCTTTCTTCGCGATCAGGTCCTGAAGATAGATACGGCATCCCTTGGCGATCTGAGCAGCAGCTTCCAGTTCCTTTTCGGGGGCGAGAAGAATCTCGCTGTCGACAAAGGAGAGCTCGCTCTCTAGGCGGGTGAGTTCATCACTGACTTTTTCTTCGCGTTCACGCAGATCGTTATCTGTGTAGTCTGCTTCCAGAGCCAGTCCGCTGTAACTCCAGATACGGGAGACCGACAGCAGAATCGGCTCCATATCATCAAGACAGTTCACGATCTTCTCAGCGGTGTTCAGCTGCCCTGAATAGGTCCCAGTAAACTTCTTGACTGCTGCCTTGGTTTCATCAAGCGTTTTCCACATGAGTTCTTCGTTTGCGAATATCAGGGACAGGTCCCAAGTCTCATTAACGGGTACATCCTTGCGGGCACATAATTCCATATACATACCTCTTTCCCACCTGATCAGGTGCTGAATTATCATGGTAAAGTTCCATTTGCTTCGGATTCCATATTAGCATAGAACAGCTGAATCAGCAACTGCTGTGATTGCTCAAAGCAGGGTCACTGTAATGTATGGCTTTGTATATTTCGAGTATGTATTGATTACATCTTGATATAAAAAATGTCCGCAATTTACACCATTGCGGACAAATTGTGGTGGAGGCGAGGGGAATCGAACCCCTGTCCGAAGACCAAATTGCGGCATTTTCTCCGAGCGCAGTTTACCTTTTGAATTTCCCGCTGTCGGCCGCCGGTAAACGGGCTGGAGACATTGGTAGCTTCATAGTGCCGGTACTGCCGCAAAGCTTAGGCAGACCCGTTCCTCACATCAATGACGCCGCTTACCGAAGCCGTGAGCGCTTCGGGGCGACGGCCGCCATATTAGGCAGCGAAAGCGAAACTGTTATTGTCAGTTCATTTTAAAGGTTCCCCGTTTTTACGAGGCCAGGGTCCTCGGCTCGCTTATCCCGTTCTTCGTGTCCCCGTCGAAACCAGTACGCCCCCGTGTAGATTACGGATGCGGTCAGTCTGTTGATTGTGTGCGTACGGCACGCTGTGCGGTGCGTTCCATTTCGCGCTCTGCAGCAGCATCGCGCTTGTCGTGCAGGTGTTTGCCCATACATACACCCAGTTCCAGCTTGACACGGCCGTCCTTCAGATACAGCTGCAGCGGGATCAGTGTATAACCTTTGCGCTGTACCTGCTGCAGAAGCTTGCGGATCTCTGCCTTGTGCAGAAGCAGCTTCTTAGGCCGCAGCGGATCCACATTGAATACGTTGCCCTGCTCATAGGGGCTGATGTGCATGGACTCAACGAAAGCTTCGCCGTCCTTGATGCGTGCAAAACTTTCCTTAAGATTCACACGTCCCTGACGGATAGACTTAACTTCT
Organism: Clostridia bacterium; assembly: GCA_017550305.1. Lineage (GTDB taxonomy): Bacteria > Bacillota > Clostridia > Christensenellales > Aristaeellaceae > SFMI01. The sequence goes on along the minus strand of JAFZPO010000105.1, from coordinate 10,005 downwards.
GTTCCATGCAGCGCCAGGCCGCATTCGTAGGTTTCTTCCACGAAATAGTCGTGCCGCGCACGGCGGTTGCTTGCTACGGGCTTGATTCCCTTCTGACGGGCCATACGCGTCACCTCCTTCCGTGGGGTCTCATTATAGCATATCCGTTCATTGAACGCAAATCGGTTTTGCCGTTTCCATATGTCAAGTGATATCAAGGACTTATTTTTTGTTTGTGACAATCGTATGCCGCGTGTTATAATGAACAAAAGTTTGTTGGGGAGGGTGCATGAAGCGGATCCTGGGCGATATCCGGCGTGCTGATGCCGACTTTGGCCTGATCAGGCGCGGAGAACATGTAGCAGTAGGGGTGTCCGGCGGCAAGGACAGCCTGGTTTTGCTGCGCGCTATGGCGCTGTATAGCCGCTTTGATGTCAAGCCCTTTGAAGTGATTGCTGTCACACTGAAAACAGGAAACCCATTTGATACAAGCGCGATCAGAGCGCTCTGTGAAGAACTGGGCGTGCCTTATCATGTTGAAGAATGCGACCTGATCCACGAACTGTTTGATATCCGGAAGGAAGAGCATCCCTGCGCACTGTGCGCACGCCTGAGGCGCGGCGCGCTGCTGCGTATGGCTGCAGATCTAGGATGCAGCAAGCTGGCGCTCGGGCATCATCGCGAGGATGTTGAGGAAACGCTGCTTATGAGCCTTCTGCATGAAGCACGGCTGCATACATTCCAGCCGCTGACCGTGATGGAGGATCAGCCGGTCGCTGTCATCCGGCCTATGGTGTATGTGCCTGAAAAGGAAATAATACATGCTGCCCGCAAGCTTGCCGTTCCGGTTGTCAAGAATCCCTGCCCGGTAGACGGCCAGACGGAACGCCAGGAGATGAAGGAATTGCTGAATTCCCTGAGCCGCAGGTATCCGCAGGCACGCGAGTATCTGCTGAAAGCACTGCGTGAAAATGACGGAAGCGGATTGTGGAACCGCTGTGAACGGGAGGATCACTGAGCATGGAAGAACTGCGGGTGACCGCCGGCGAAACGGCGTTCCGAAATGAAGAAAACGGCTATACTGTGCTGCAGTGCAGACTGAATCACGAGGAAATAACCGTCGTGGGGATCATGCCGGAGATTGCTCCGGGTGAACAGGTCGCTTTTACGGGTACATGGACAGAGCATCCGCAGTATGGACGCCAGCTGAAAGCTGAGCGATGTGAGGTCCTGACGCCCTCTACGCTGCTTGGCATAGAACGGTACCTGGGCAGCGGCCTCATCCGCGGCGTCGGGCCTGCAACGGCACGTCTGATCGTACAGCACTTTGGCCTGAAAACACTGGATATCATCGGGGAACAACCCGGCAGACTGATCGAGGTGGCCGGGATCGGCCCCAAGCGCGCAGCGCAGATCGCAGAAAGCTTTCAGGAGCAGTATGCGACACGGCAGGTGATGGTGTTCCTGCAGACTTACGGCGTTTCACCGGGTATGGCCGTAAAGATTGCAAGGGTTTACGGTACACGTGCCCAGGAGATCGTACGTGAGAATCCGTATCGGCTGATAGAAGACGTGGAAGGGATCGGCTTCCTTACGGCGGACCGTATCGCGCTTTCCATGGGAATGGAACCGACAAGTCCTGAGCGTTTGAGTGCCGGACTGATCTATGCGCTTCAGGATGCCGCGGCTTCTGCCGGACATACGTATCTGCCAAGAGAAGAACTGCTCAAAACCGCAGGACGCCTGCTTCGTGTCCAGCCTGAGGTTCTCGAGACACATCTGTCACAGCTGTTGCTGGGCCAGCGCCTCAGGACATGCAAAACGGAAGCGGGTGACGGTGTATTCCTGCCTCAGACATGGCAGGCCGAACTTGAGATCGCGCGCAGGCTTCGTGAGCTTCAGGATTCGGCGAATACAGCCATTTACGGCAAGATAAATGCCCAGATTTCGCACTATGAAAAAGAAAATGATATCAGCTTTTCTCCAACGCAGAAGAAAGCGATCTCCATGGCTGTTCAGGAGGGCGTACTTGTCATAACCGGCGGGCCGGGTACAGGAAAGACAACGATCATCAACTGTATCCTGTCACTGCTGAAAAAAGAAAGTGTATTGCTGGCAGCTCCCACCGGACGCGCAGCCAAGCGCATGAGCGAGGCAACGGGCTGTGAAGCAAAAACACTGCATCGCCTGCTGGAATACGGCGGTGGAGACGGTACTTTTGTGCGTGATGAAGATAATCCTTTGGATTGCACATGTCTGATCGTCGATGAGATGAGCATGGTCGATGTTTTTCTCATGCGTGCATTTCTCCGTGCGCTGCGCCATGGTACGCGTCTCATTATGGTTGGAGATGCGGACCAGCTGCCGTCCGTTGGCGCCGGCAATGTGCTGGGGGATATCCTGCAGAGCGGGACAGTGCCGTCTGTGCGGCTGACGGAGATCTTCCGCCAGGCAGAAAGCAGCCTGATCGTACGGAACGCGCATGCCATCAACCGCGGAGAGATGCCTGTACTCAACCAGCGCGGCGGGAACTTCTTCTTTGAACGGAAGCCGTATGGTGAGGATGCAGCCGGAAGCATCGTCGCACTGTGCAGTGAGCGTCTGCCCGGATATCTCAATTCTTCCGATCCTCTGCACGATATACAGGTACTGTCTCCAACGAAGAAAGGTGCGTGCGGAGTCACAGCACTCAATACGCTGCTGCAGGAAGCATTGAACCCGCCTGCTCCCAACAAAGAGGAGATTAAGCATGGCGAACGCATTTTCCGCCGCGGCGATAAGGTGATGCATGTAAAGAATAATTATCAGCTTGAGTGGATCGATGGTAGCGGTACGGAAGGTATGGGCGTATTCAACGGTGATATGGGGACAATACTGAGCGTGGACCGCGAAGCACAGGAACTGACAGTGCTGTTTGATGACGACAGAACTGCCATCTATGAATATGCCATGCAGGAAGAACTGGAGCTTGCGTACTGCCTGTCTGTGCATAAAAGCCAGGGCAGTGAATTCAACTGTGTGGTAATGCCGGTAGTGGGCGGCCCGCCGATGCTGCTGACACGCAATCTGTTCTATACAGCACTGACGCGTGCCAAGAAGCTTGTGGTGCTGGTCGGCCGTGAAGAAGCCGTAGCAGACATGGTGCACAACGACCATATTGCACGGCGGTATACAGCTCTGTGCCAGAGAATGCGCGAACTGGCAGGGGCATGGCAGTGAATGATGACAAGCTAACTGATAGCAATCTGCTTGTTTACGCATATGATTAAAAGCAGGAGGTCGGCGGATGAAGCGTTATCTTGCTGTTGACATCGGCGCGTCCAGCGGAAGACATATCGTCGGATGGATGGAGAACGGCGAGCTCAGGACGCGGGAAGTTTATCGCTTTCCCAATGGTGTCAGGGAAGAAGACGGGCATCTGACATGGGATATCAATGCGCTCCTGTTCCATGTGAAAGCAGGGATAGACGAAGCATTGAAAACATATCCTGATGTCGAAAGCCTTTCCATCGATACCTGGGGCGTTGACTATGTACTGATGCGGAACGAACAGGAAGTACTGCCGTGCTTCGCTTACCGGGACAGCCGTACGGAAGCAGTCATTCCCAAAGTGCATGAGATCATCGCTTTCGATGAATTGTATCACCGTACCGGAATACAGTTCCAGCCGTTCAATACGCTGTATCAGCTGTATGCCGATAAGAAAGCCGGACGTTTGGACGGTGTCACGGATTTCCTGATGATACCCGAATACCTGATGTACAAGCTTTGCGGCATGAAAGCACATGAGTATACAAATGCAACAACGGGGGGTATGGTGAGCGCCAATACCGGCGAGTATGATCCGGAGATCATTTCGCGGCTGAGCCTTCCGGCATGCCTTTTCCATCCGCTTCAGCAGCCATGTACGGTGATCGGAGAGTATAAAGGGGTCAAGGTCGTCCTCTGTGCCACACATGATACGGGCAGTGCTGTTGAAGGGATCCCAATGGAAGATAATGAGCTTTATATTTCTTCCGGAACATGGAGCTTATTGGGAGTCAGGACACCAAAGCCCATTACGGATGATAACAGCAGAAAAGCCAATTACAGCAATGAGGGCGGAGTGGGGTATAACCGCTACCAGAAGAACCTGATGGGGATGTGGCTGGTGAACCGTCTTCGTGCTGAGATCTGTCCGGACAAACCGTGGGACGAGATCACCGAAGCAGTCGAAGAAAAGCATTTCGATCATTTGGTGGATGTGAATGATCCCATTTTCCTGGCGCCTGAAAGTATGAAGGCTGCTTTTGATGCCAGACTGCCGCATCCGCCCAAGTGCGATATGGGTTATTTCCGCTGCGCGTACCGTTCACTGGCACAGGGATATAAACAAGCCATTGAAGAAATCGAGCACAATACAGGCATGACTTATCAGAGACTGTATATTGTCGGCGGTGGTGCAAAGAACCGTTATTTGAACAGGCTGACTGGGGAGGCCACAGGAAAACAGGTGATTGCTTTGCCGATCGAAGCAACGGCGTTGGGTAATCTGAAGATCCAGATGGAGGCGGATAAAGCATGAATTACGAAGAGGCGAAAAAGCGTTATGCTGCTCTCGGCATTGACGCAGATGCGGCGATTGCGAAACTGAAGGCTGTTCCTGTTTCGCTGCATTGCTGGCAGGGAGATGACGTACGCGGATTTGATACCGATCCCAGCAAGCCGCTTACCGGCGGCATCCAGACTACCGGTAATTATCCTGGACGTGCACGGAATCCTGAAGAGCTGATGGCGGATCTGGATGAGGTGCTGTCCCTGATTCCCGGAACGCCGAAGATGAACCTGCATGCTTCCTATGCCATCTTCGACAAGGGTGAATGGGCGGACCGGGATAAGCTTGAACCCAGACATTTCCGCAAGTGGGTGGAATTCTGCAGACAGCGCGGTTTGGGCTGTGATTTCAACCCGACGTTCTTTTCACATCCCAAATGCGACCCGCTGACACTGTCCAGCCCGAGTGAGGAAACACGGAGATTCTGGATCGAGCATGGGAAAGCCAGCATCCGCATCAGTTCCTACCTGGCAGAAGAATTAGGCCAGCCCTGCGTCATGAATATCTGGACCGGCGACGGTTTCAAAGATATCCCCGCCGACCGTATGGGCCCGCGTATCCGCTACCGGGAGAGTATTGATGAGATACTGAAAGAGCCCTATGATTTCAATAAGGTCAAGCCGTGCATTGAAAGCAAGGTGTTCGGGATCGGTGTTGAAGCATACACGGTGGGTAGTGCGGAATTCGCGCTCAGTTATGCTGCAATGAATAAAGACAAATGCATCCCGCTGATGGATAACGGGCATTACCATCCCACTGAAGTGGTCAGCGACAAGATTCCGGCGCTGCTCGCATTCTTCCCGGAGATCGCACTGCACGTGACCCGGCCAATCCGCTGGGACAGTGACCATGTGGTGCTGTTCGATGATGAGACAAGGGAGATCGCACGTGAGATCGTTCGCTGCGGCGGACTGGATGGACGCGTGAAAATTGCTCTTGACTATTTTGATGCAAGTATCAACCGTATTGCTGCCTGGACAGTCGGCTATCGCAATGTGCAGAAGGCCTTGCTCTTCGCCCTGCTTCAGCCTCAGGACACCCTGAAAACGATGCAGGACGAAAACTGCTTTACTTCCCTGATGGTGCTTCAGGAAGAAATGAAGACCATGCCCTTCGGTGAGATATGGAATGAATACTGCCGTGTCTGCGGCAAACCCCTGGACGGGGAATGGCTGCCGCAGGTGCAGGAATATGAACAGAAAGTGCTGGTGAACCGTGTATGAAAAACATTCTGAATGCGCCGTTTATGGTGGAGATGATCCGTACAACGACGAACATGTACGCGCATGGCTGGGATGAGCGCAACGGCGGGAATATCTCAGTGATGCTGGAAGAAAAGGATGTGGCGGAGTACCTGGATTCGGATTGTGTTTTGCGTACTATTCCGACCGGCTTCACTGCTCCTGAACTGGATGGCAGATATTTCCTCGTAACAGGTACAGGCAAGTATTTCAAGAACGTTCAGTACGCCCCCGATGTTAATCTGGGTATTCTGCGCCTGAAGGATAAAGGACAGCAGGCGGATCTTCTGTGGGGATATACGGACGGGGGACTGTTTACCAGTGAATTCCCGGCACACATGATGAGCCACGTGGCACGCTTGAAAGTGAATCCCGAAAACCGAATAGTGATGCATTGCCATCCGGCAAATCTGCTGGCTGTGACCTATGTGCATACGCTGGATGAGCGTGAGTTCACAAGGACGCTGTGGCAGATGTGTACTGAATGCATTGTGGTCTTCCCCGAAGGCGTGAACGTGCTGCCCTGGATGCTCTGCGGCACGAACGAGATCGGTATGGCTACTGCGGAAAAGATGCTTACTGCAAGACTGGTCGTGTGGGGACAGCACGGTATCTATGGCGCGGGAAAGGATCTGGATGAAACATTTGGACTGATTGAAACTGCGGAAAAGGCAGCCGAGATCTATCTGAAGATCGCACACCTTCCCCGTATCAATACGATCACGGATGAGCAGATGCATCTGCTTGAAAAACGCTTCGGTATAAAAGGCAGGGAAGGCTATCTCGATTGATCTGACGTGATTATCTCTGAATAATATTAATAGTATATAAAAAGCACTTGAGAATAAGCTCTCAGGTGCTTTTAGCTGGTTCCGCTAAACAGTGACTCAAGTATCATTCCTGCTTCATATGCCGCTCCAGATACGCCCTCTTTTCACGTGCGTCCTGTGCTTCCAGGGAAGAAGCATTATGGATACCACCCAGGGATTCCAGATGATGACGGAATTCATGACGCAGGATTCCGCGCAGGATATCCTTGGCCTGAGCGGCATCTGCATAGCGGTATATCCGGTCAAATGAACCTTTGTACATGACGATCTGGCGGATGCCGGAGTATATCTTATACATCCCCATGGTATACAGATCGTTCCCCTGCGCGTAATCCGGGATCACCGATGCTTCAGAGACGATCACTCCGCCTGTGAGATCGCGGAAGAATTCTTCCGGAAGCTCGTCAAGCAGTTCAGATATAATCTTTTTATACTCTTCAGTAGAGATCATAACGCATTTACCATTGCGGAATCATCCAAGTATTTCCAATGCAAGTTTTATAGTGAGCAGTATGAGGACCGCTATCATTACTTTTCGGATAAACCGGGCACCCTTTGTCAGGGCAAGGCGGGCTCCGAGCCATCCGCCCAAAGCGGAACAGATGGTCGCGGGAATTGCCAGTGCGAACAGGACATTTCCTGCAGCAATCCTAGTTATGACAGAAGCGATATTGCTTGCCAGGTTCACAGGCTTTGCGGTAGCGGAAGCGGTCACCAGATCCATGCCCAGAAAATGAGTGAACAGGATGATCAGAATGGTGCCTGCACCGGGACCAAAGAAGCCGTCATAGAAACCTACGGCAAGGCCGATCGCTGCGCATAGGGGATACTGCTTTTTCGTAACAGGCCGGGTCTCTTCTTTTTTCTTTCGCTCAAGCAGGACCAGTACGCCAACCACCGGGACCGCAAAGAGCATGAAGATCTGCATGATGCGGTTGCCAAGCGCCATGGCAGTACGTGTGCCCAACCATGAGCCGGGCAATGCTGCAGCCGCTGCGATCAGGGCAGGTACGATCAGCAATTTGCCGCTTCTCAAGTATCTGATCGTTGCCATGAGCGTACCGAACATCGAGGAGAACTTGTTGTTGCCTGAGGCAAAATCATAGTCAAGCCCTGCCAATGTATATGCAGGCAGGGAGATCAGTCCGCCGCCTCCTGCGACAGCATCAACCGCAGAGGCAAGAAACACCAAAGGCAGTACTATGAGATACATGCTGAGTGTGACTGTCATGACAGCGGTTCATGCCTCCTCATTGCAACAAATACAGCCGGTACCGGTAGCCTGTACATGGGATAATGATACCATATCATGATTACGGATACAAGGAATCCGGATACTGGACTCGAAAAGAGCCATAAGAAAGACAAAAGAAGAAAAAATGGAATATCTTCTTCGGGGCGATATTGCAAAAAGCTTTTTTTGTTCCGGAGAATATGGTATTATTATGTAAACAACCGGTGAAGATAATGATGGAATACCTTTTGAGACTGCAATCTAAGGATGAAAAGCTGGTATATAAGAAGGTCGCATGCAGATGGAAAGCAGGAAAAAGATCAGTATAGTCAGTACATTGCATTATATACGCTTGGTCTACAGATCTGTTCTGTTTGTTCTGCTCCTGATCAGTTATATCCGTTACCGGGTATTCAGTGATGATCCGGTTCTTGAAAGGATTGAAAAGATCCCGGTCATTATCTATGTTACCTGGGCTGTTTTTGTCATAGAAATGGTCATGCGTTTCTTCCCGTCAAAATATGAAAGTCCAGGATGCCAGAAACAGTTTGCCCGCAACTATATCAAATCCGGAAACACAAATATATCCATCCCGGATAATAATTCCACTATACTGATTGCCCTGATCTGGATCGTTTTCAATGGTGTCTTTGGTGCTCTGAATATGGAAGGGATACTGGATGACGGGATCATGGTCCTGCTTTGCAGTGCATATTCTATCTGCGATATTGTCTGTATCCTTTTCTTCTGTCCTTTTGAAACGTGGTTCATGAAAAATAAATGCTGCAGCACCTGCAGGATATATAACTGGGACTATGCCATGATGTTCACTCCGTTGTTTTTTGTAAAAAGGAGTTATTCGTGGAGCTTGCTTGCACTGTCCGTAGCATTGCTTATTCGCTGGGAGATTACCTTTTACCTGCATCCGGAACGGTTTTCTGAAAATACGAACGACTATCTGCAGTGCAAGAACTGTACGGAGAAGCTGTGCGTTCATAAAAAGCAGCTGGCTTCATTATGGAAGCAGATAGAGGTGTATTCAGCCGAAAGGATCAGGCGACTGAGAAAATAGGATTCAGAAGCAGCATGCTGGCATATCCCGTCATCGCTCTTCTCGTAAAGGTAAGCGAGTTTCTTTTTGCCGGTTTCATGGATTGTTCTTGTGAATAATCAATGGCCACACAGAATTTGGACTTTCTTCATTTTCGAATAGAACAACCAAAGAAAGCTGGATAATACTTTGTTTGGAAGAGTTTTTCACATGGGAGATCATACTGCAGAGCGTTCTGTAAAAGAACATCTGCGGAACAGAAGCAGACGCTTCTGCTGTTTGCTGAGCATGCTGGTGTTTTTACTGCTGCAACTGCCATTGGAAGCCGCGGCGTCAGATGCCTTGGAGATCGAGGCACTCATGGCGGATATGAGTCTCCATGAGAAGGTATGCCAGCTGTTTTTTGTAGCTCCTGAACAGTTTGTCCGGGAGGAAAAGGTCAATAAAAGCAGTAATGCGGTAAGACGCGCGCTGGAACGCTTCCCTGTAGGAGGCGTGGTGCTGTTCCGGCAGAACATCCTCAGCGGGAAAGCTGTTACAGCCCTCAATGCGGATATGCAGACATGGTCTAGCCAGAATCATGGAATCGGATTGCTTATTGGCGCTGACGAGGAAGGGGGAGGTGTCTCCCGTGTTGCAGGGTCACTTCAGCTCAGCAGCAAACAGCCCGCTGCTTTTACTTTGGGGCAGCAGGGTAAGGAGAGCGTGGAGCAGGCTGCTCTGGTGATCGGGGCGTATCTGAAGGACTATGGTTTTAATCTGGATTTTGCCCCGGTAGCAGATGTACGCACTCAGGTGAAGCGCGAAGAGATCGGTACACGGTCCTTTAGCTATGATGCGAATGAGGCATCCGAAATGGTGGCTGCTTTTATCCGGGGGCTCCATACACAAGGTGTTCTCTCAGTGGCCAAGCATTTTCCGGGCCATGGCGCAGTATCGGGCAATACTCATACCGGCCAAGGCGTTTCCGTGAGGACACTGGAGGAATGGCGTGAATGCGAGTTCCTGACATTCCGGCGGGCTATGGAAGAAGGCATTGATATGGTAATGGTCTCCCATCAGCTAGCTTCAAACGT
>JAFZPO010000104.1 GCA_017550305.1 Clostridia bacterium | reverse complement strand
CCGGTATAGCATTCGGAAAGATTCGCCTCAGGATTTTTCCTGAAGCTGGGTGCGACCATGAATGATTGCTTAAAGCCCTTCAGCATGTTCTCTGACAGGGCGATTGTTTTGGGCAGTCCTTCAACGCTCTCCTTGAGAACAGGATAATATACTCTCGACGCAATGCTCCGCATTGTACCGGGTTTCAGCACTTCTTCCCTGGCATCCCTGACCGTGTATGTAAATGTGCCGACCGCATATTCTCCTGTCGGCTTTGGAAATCTCCTTTTTCCCATAACGGTTTTCCTTGTCTCTGCGTTCACCTGCAGGCAAGCACAGCTTTATCTGTCAAGGATCTCTCCCTGCATCTTCAGATAATCTTCGCGTGTGATCAGCGTCCTGCGCGGCTTGGGACCTTCGTCCTGCGATACGATGCCCATATCCGCCATGGTATCGATCAGTTTTCCGGCGCGGGAGTGTCCGAGTCCCAGGCGGCGGCGCAGCATGCTGATAGAGCACTGTCCGCTCTCAACCGCCATGGCAATGGCCCGCTGCAGCATCTCGTTCTCGGTTTCCGGCTGATTCTCGTAGTCAGGCTCCTTGCTGCCTTCCTGCTCATCGGGCTCGGCAGTCGCGCGCTCCATGTGGTCATCGATACGCGGATCATAGAGCGTTTCATTATGCTCCTTGACATAATCGATGATCGCCTGCGCTTCACCATCCGAAACGAAGCAGCCCTGTACGCGCAGCGGACGGAACTCACTGCGTGGGAAGTACAGCATATCGCCCTTGCCCAGCAGTTTCTCGGCGCCGATCGAATCAATGATCGTACGGCTGTCCACATTGTTGGCCACGGCAAACGCGATACGGCTTGGGATATTCGCCTTGATGACGCCCGTGATCACGTCTACAGATGGGCGCTGGGTGGCAACGATCAGATATATACCGGCAGCACGCGCAAGAGCCGCCAGGCGCTGGATCGATTCTTCTACCTGTTTGCGGCACTGGACCATCAGGTCGCTGAACTCATCGATAATGGCAACAATGTCCGGCATACGGTCGGCTTCGTTCGCCATTTTTTTGTTATATCCGCTGATATTACGCACACCCACCTGCTGGAAGCGGCGGTAGCGGTCCCCCATCTCCTGAACCAGCCAGTCAAGCGCGGCTGCGGCCTTCTTGGGATCGGAAACGACTTCTGTCAGCAAATGAGGAATACCGTTGTACGGCTGCAGTTCGACCAGTTTGGGGTCGATCATGATCAGGCGTACCTGCTGCGGCGTAGCGCGGTACAGAATACTCTGGATAATGGTATTGATACATACCGATTTACCGCTGCCTGTAGCACCGGCGATCAGCATATGCGGCATGTCGGACAGTTCGCACAGGATGGGCTGGCCGGTAATATCCTTGCCCACCGCCACGAGTGTCGGCGAGGAGCTCGCCTGCATGGCCGGGCAGTCCAGTACTTCCTTAAGCGTGACAAGGCTGCGCTTGTCGTTGGGGACTTCGATGCCGACCAGGCTCGTACCCGGGATCGGGACCTCGATGCGCAGGCCAACGGCCTTCATCGACATGGCAAGGTTGTTGGAAATGCTGTTCAGGCGGTTGACGTTGACACCGTCAGCCAGGCGCAGCGCAAAACGCGTGATGGCCGGTCCATGGACAACATATTCCACGGTAGCGCTGATATTGAACGACTGGAGCGTATGCTCGAGCAGCTGTGCCCTCGCATCGTCTTCTCCCTGTGTATTGGCATGCTGGACGACCGGTTCCTTGAGCAGGCTCATGGGCGGGAACTGGTATTTCCCCATCGGCTTTTTGATAGGTTCGGCAGTATGCTTGGCCTCCAGCGGATCTGTCTTTGCGGCAGGCTTGCTCTGTCCCTGGATCGGAATACGTTCACCAGTCAGCGGCACAGCGGGATCGGTATGCACCTGCTGGACGGGTTTGTCTGTACGGCGGGTGTCCTCAGCCACAGTCGTACGTATGCGCGGCATAGGCAGTTCGATCTGCTCAGCCTTCTGTTCCGTTTTCACAGCAGGTTTCGGCGTCTCCGCAACAGGCGGTACTGATACCGGTTCATCCTTCCAGGGCAATTCTTCCTCTACAGGTTCCGGCCCGGCAGGCGTCTGCACCGGCATCTGAAGCTGAGACTGCGCAGTCTCCTGTGCGGCACGGCGTGCCGCGCGGCGTCCGAGGCGCTCAGGCTTCTTTTCTTCCGCTTCAAACATAGTCTGGGCAGGCTTTTGTTCCGTGCGTGCGGGCTGCTGCGGATACAGTTCCTCCAGCTGCTGCGTGCGTTCTCTGCGGCTGCCCCGGCCAGTACGGGATGCCTGCTTTACGGGGATCTCTTCCCTGTACTGCTCCTGCGGACGCGCATAGCTCTCCTCCATCGGCGCAGGCGCACTGCTCAGCGGCGATATGGGCGTATCCGGCACCAGATAGCTGGGCTCACTTTCGCCCGACGGGATCGGAGAATGATATTCATCCTGCGCTATTACGGGCGGTGCGGTAAACATGCTTGTCTGACCTGCCGGCGCAGTGGGCTCTGCAGGCTGTTCTTCCTGCTCCTGGCCGCGGCGGTATCGGCGCTCGCCGATCATGGATACAAGCTCCGCCGGGTTCAGGCGCAGAAGGCCCATCAGAAGCACGAGGATCAGCAATATCAGCAATGCAGCTCCGCCGACCACATTGAACACATGATATACCGGGAAAGCAATCAGCATTCCCAGCAGTCCGCCGCCGGCCAGATGTCCGCTGTTGAATCCTCGCAGGTTATACGCACCGGTCGGGCAGGCGCCGAAAGAAGTATTGTCCACCATTCCCAAGACGGTTTTATTGCTATTCGAGATATAGTCAATCAGGGTATTCTCTCTGGAGCCGACACTGGTCAGCAATGTGAGCAGGGCTGCAAGGCAGAGAAAGATACCAAAGGAACACAGCCAACGCCGCGGTGATACATGTCTGCGTGCCGAGGCACACAGCAGCATTCCCGCCCACAACGCAAACAAAGGCAGCAGCGGGCATAGTACTCCGCCCAGGCCATTGGCCGTATCGCGGAGCAGCTGCAGGCTGAGCCATGCCGAAACAGTATTCAGCAGCAGGCCGAAGCACCATCCCAGTCCCAGTGCTACAAGCATGCATCCCAGGACTGTACGGAACACGCCGCCGCGGTCACTTGTATGGATCTGTGTTTTCCTCGATTGCGTCATTCAAAGCTCCTCTGTTATCAGTACCCGTTCCGCAGTTCCAACAGATACAAGCTGTCTGTTTCATCAAAATACAACAATGCGCAGTATTGACTATCGGCATCTGGATTCTCGCTGGCTGCCGGATCAAAATGATATTCCATAACTGTACCCGGCTTCACCCTGCTCTCAAGCGCAGCCTGCCCGTCCAGCATTCTCACAGCAGACGGTGTGCCCATGATCGTAGCAACATCTGCCTGCGACATTCCCGGCCGTACCCCTGCCAGATCAAAGCGTGACGCACGCAGCGTTACTCCCGCATCCGCTGCCTGCGGATCGCCGATCACCTGCAGGCCGCGCAAAGCCGGTGCCTCAAGCTCATAGATCAGCTGGCTGCCATTAACAATATCCGGATCGGCCAGTGTACCGTATTTCTCAAGCAGGACCGCAAGCGGCTCCTTAAGCGAAATGCCCATCAGGATGTCCTGATACGCATCCTTAAGCTGGTCTGCCACGCCCGGATCAAAGAGCAGATATTCCTCCAGCTCATACCATTCCAGCTGCACAGCTCCGGCGTGTCCACTGAAATAGCGGAAGCTGTCACTTGAATAATGGAAGGTCACACCATATTCGTCAAAGCTGACGCAGTCCAGCGGTACCGGAAGCATCTCGGATGCATCCAGGTAAGTGTTGAGAGAATCCAGTACGTTCTCCTCAACGTATGTGTCCAGGAAATCCTGCAATGCATCCGGATCAGCAAAGACTGTTTCAAGGCCTAATTCTTCACCGGTCACGGCATCAATCAGGGCAGCATGCGTACGCTGGTCGTAACGCCCGAAGCGCAGGTTTCCTTCCGCTGTCAGGCATACACTGACCGCCTGCCGCCCGTCCGGCAGAGAAAAAACATATTCAGATGTTTGATACTGCGCTTCCACTCCGTCAGGAACGAGCGCTGCTGCCGCGCCGGCCAGCCAGGCATCAGCTGCGGATATATTTTCCGCGGCAGCCGGTAAAACCAGCAGGCACAAAAGCAATAATACTGCCAATAGCTTTTTCATGCGCTCACCCCCTTCATTGATTGTAACGCTTCGAGTATCAAAAATCAATTTTCGGCCAGACTGTTTACAAACGTGCCCAGTGACTGAACTAAATATTCGATATTGCGCTCATCCGCGAACGTGTCGTTTTTCGTATGGATATTAGGCGTATAAAAACCCACCACCGAACGGCGCTTACATGCCACGACACCAATCCCGCGGCGGAATGAGGACTGGTCAGAATTCATCATCGTGCCAGATGATGGATAGAAGTGCGGCGTGATCCCGTCCTGTTCAGAAAAGCTCTGTTCCAGGATCCCATAATCACCCAGCGCGCGGGCAAAGTTCTTGCAAGTGAAGATCATATGGTCACCAACACCGATGCAATCCATATTGATCACCAGTGTATTCTTCTTGATCTCGGGATGTTTCTTCGCAAAAGCCTTGCTTCCCTGCTTTCCTTTCTCCTCATTGTCAAAAAGGATAAAGGCAGCATTGCTTCGAACTTCAGGGTCCAGAGATTCCATAAGTGAAAGTACGGTTGCGGTACCGGATGTATTGTCGTTGACATTGTTCCTGTTAGCCGGTCCCATCATTATCAGGAACAGGAACGCATAGTATACGATGAAAAACGTAATCAGCCCGAACCGTCTTTCTCCTGTCAGTCTGGAAACGCCGTAAGCAGCACCGAGGCTGATCACCATCAGTATTCCGACGACCACCAACTGGTACAGAACGAACAGCGGAATATTGCGTGGAATAATCAGGTTAGGCAGCAGCATATTCGCCGGAGTATCGTAATGCGCAGTAAAGATCACCTTAGCTGTATCCGGATCGCCTGCCACGAAATTGAGATGCTTGCCATCTTCTTCCGTACGGCTGCTGATGCCTGCATTTTCCGCTATCCCGCGGGCCCACTTGCGGAAAGCTTCCTTCTGTTCATCGCTTTTCCGGATCGGAAACTGGCTTACGATCTCCTGCAAACGGTTCATGACTGCTTCCTCTTTCATTAATATATACGTAGTAATTATACCAAATAGGATTCTTTCATGCAAGGCAGGCGCTATCATACGTCTGTTATCACATGCGTTTTACACAGCAGATACTATGTTCTATCAGCAAATGCGGCACTCCGTTTTTTGCTTCTCTGCCTTGACACTGTCATATCAGCGTTTTATAATATGTACAACAAAGCACGGCGATGATGACCGTGGCAATATTTATGGATAAAGAAAGGAAGAACCGCAACATGAAGAAACTGTTTGCAATCCTGCTGGTCGCTATTATGCTGCTGACCTGCACCGCCCTGGCTGAGTTTGACAAGTCCATCCCCGATGGAACCGAATTCACCTTCTGGCATTCCTTCAGTGGTGTAAATGAAGAAGTCCTCAAAAAACAGGTTGAAGAATTCGAAGCTCTCACCGGCTATAAGGTAGACCTGCAGTATATCGGCGGCTATAACGTCATTCACACCGAACTAGCTTCTGCTAACGCTGCCGGCAGCGGCGTACCTGCTCTGACCGTTATCAACGTACCGCGTCTGACCAGCTACACCACTGACAAGCTGGTTGAAGACCTCAATCCCTACATCGCTGCTTGGCCAGATGAGATCAACTTTGACGATTTCTATCCCGGCATGACCGACATGATGCAGAACGGCGGCTATCAGGCAGCTCTGCCCTTCGGCCAGAGCGGCCAGATCTTCTTCTACAACAAGACCCTGATGAAGGAAATGGGCATTGAGTTCCCCACCAAGATGGAAGATTTCGGCGACTGGCTGAAGAAAGTTTATGAGTACACCGGCAAGCCCGCTCTGGACGTACACGGCACAGACAATGCTTACTTCTACTGCCTGTTCACCAACGCTGACGCCTTCATGATCGACGTTGCGACCAACACCACCGGTCTGGCCAGCGATAACGCCCTGAACCTGATCAAGGATCTGCGTTCCTGGGTCGATGCCGGTTACATCAAGTGGGTTGACACCGATGTCAGCAACACTCTGAAGATGGACTTCACCTCCGGTGCCTGCGCTGCTGTGCTGTTCACTTCCTCTTCTTACGCAAACTACAAGGATGTTGCTGAAAAGGGCCAGAATGGCGTCACCTTCGAAGTTGGTATCGGCAACCAGCCCGTGGGCATCTCCGGCCGCAACGAGCAGTATGTTGCCGGCGCCACCCTGATTATCCCCTCCAATCCCTGCAATACCCAGGCTCAGAAGAATGCTGCGTTCAAGCTGATCTGCTACCTGACTGCTCCTGAGCGTCAGTTGGAGTGGGTACATGCTTCTTCTTACTACATCACCCGTAAGTCTGCTTCCACCGATCCTCAGTACGCGGAAGCCTATGCCGCCGTGCTGGCTGACCTGCCCGAGATGGCGGTTCTGGATCTGAATGTGTATGTTGCCAAGACCAAGCATGAGCTGTTCGACAAGTGCGGTGATATCTTCGAGCAGTATATGTCTGAGATCATGAACAATGGCATGGATCCTGAAGAAGGCTGGGAGACCATGTGTGAAGAAATCAACGATACCCTGGCTGATAAGTAATTTATAAAGCATTCTCCGGGGGGCAGGTTTGCCTGCCCCCCATCCTTTGTAAAAGGAGCCGCCTTTTATGAAAAAGACAAAGCCCATGGTCATCAACGGACGGCAAGTCAATATCCGGCCGGAAAAATACTTTTGGTCTGATTTCTTTCTAGTACTTCCTGCCGTACTGCTTCTTCTGCTCGTGACTTATTATCCAGTCGCCGAGCTCATCCGTATCAGCTTTACCGACTGGCGTCTGACCATGACAACAGCTCCCGAATATGTGGGCTGGAAAAACTGGACCTGGCTCTTCACAGCCAAGACTTCTCTGCGCTACCTGACGAATTCACTGCAGGTCACGCTGATTTACACAGTCTGCAATATCACTATTGACCTGGGCATCGGTCTTCTGTTAGCCCATCTGTTCAATCATCTGACCAAGCCCTTCGCTTTCATGCGCGCCATGATCTTCATGCCGCGCTATATCGCCATGTCCTCCTGCGGCATCATCTTCCTGTGGATGCTCAACACCGACTACGGTGTCATCAACAAGATGCTGGAATGGGTGGGTGTGACCAATCATATTAACTGGTTGGGCGATGACAATCTGGCCATGGTATCTATCCTCATGCTGACAGGCTGGCACGGAGTCGGCTACTGCATGATGATCTATCTGTCAGCCTTACTGGGTATTTCAAGCGATTATTACGAGGCATCGTCGCTGGACGGAGCAACTGGCCTGCAGCAGTTCCGCTATATTACACTGCCGTTGCTCAGTCCCACAACGCTGTTCCTCTTCATCACTACATTTATCAGTTCCATGAAGGTTTATCAGTCGGTCGATGTCATGACAAGCGGCGGACCCCGCAACAAGACTGCTGTGATGGTCTATTACATCTATGATCTTGCTTTCAATGACAACCGTATTGACCGCTCTGCTGTCACCGCTTTGCTGTTCTTTGCAATACTGCTGATTGTTACAGCTTCCACGATGCGCGTTACCAACAAGAACGTTCATTATGAGGCGTAAAGGAGGGATATGAAATGACTAATAATATGACAGCTGTCCGCTCTCCTCATCGCCGTATCAAGTCCGGTCTGATCGTACGCTATATTTTAGCCGTGATCATTACGATTATCATGGTCTTCCCACTGTTCTGGATGCTTTCAACTTCCCTGAAAACCGAGCAGCAAGTTATGAGCAGCCGTCTTGTTTTCTGGCCGACTGCACCGCAATGGGTGAACTTCTCCTATCCTTTCCAGAAAGTTCCTTTCCTGCGCTATATGCTCAACACAGCACTGATCACCATCATGCAGATGACCAGCGAACTTTTGCTAGGTATCCTCGCCGCCTACGGCTTCTCTAAAGGCAAGTTCCACGGCAAGCATTTCCTGTTCATCGTAGTGCTTGGCGCCATGATGATTCCGATTCAGGTCACGTTCATCCCCCTCTATATCGTAATTGCCCGTATAGGATGGATGAATACATACCTTGGTGTTTGGATCGCGGGCTGTGTCTCATCCTACACGATTTTTCTGCTGCGTCAGTCCTTCATGACGGTAGATGATAGCTATATCGAGGCAGCCCGCGTAGACGGCATGGGTAAACTGGGTTCGATCTTCCGTATCATGGTACCTATGTGTAAGCCCACAGTTATTACAGTAGCACTCACTACCTTCATGGGTGGCTGGAACAATTACTTCTGGCCCAAGATCATCATCAAGGTTCAGGATATGTATGTTCTGACAGTCGGTGTTCAGCGTCTTAAGACCAGCTATGGTAATGATGCTACGGCCAACTACCATCAGATCATGGCCGGCGTGTTGCTTTCCGTTATTCCCGTGTTCATCGTATTCGCGATCTTCCAGCGTCATATGCTTAGCGGCTTTACTAAGGCTGCAATGAAGTAAACATCCTCCCGCCACATCTAGGAGAGTTGCTGTACATGCCCAATTTCAGCATCCTGTTTCTCGATATCGATGGCACAACCATTGG
Source organism: Clostridia bacterium (assembly GCA_017550305.1). Taxonomy (GTDB): domain Bacteria; phylum Bacillota; class Clostridia; order Christensenellales; family Aristaeellaceae; genus SFMI01. The sequence goes on along the minus strand of JAFZPO010000104.1, from coordinate 658 downwards.
CCGTGATCATTTCACCCTGTCTCCCCATAACCGGGAAGCGCTTCTGGCTGCCAAAGCCGCAGGCGTTACTCTTGCTATGTCAACCGGCCGCTGTCTGGGCATTGTCCCGCAGCAGCTTTTTGATGTGGGCTTTGATTATGCCATCACTTCTAACGGCGCTGCTGTGCAGGACCTGCACAGCAACACCTGTATCTTCCGTGAATGCATGCCCGTTCATGTAGCTGAGACCGCCTACCGCATTATCCACCCGCATGTCAGCTTTATCGAATGGTTCGCAAACGGCGAGATCCTGCTGGCCCGTGAAGCATATGAACAGATCGGTACAAAAGAGCTTCCTCCATGGCATATCCCCTATTTCGCAAAAGGCAATACACCGGTAGTAGAAAGCGCAGAGCAGTATCTGGCTGACGGCGCCCCAGGATTGGAAAAAATTGCCCTCGTACGATTCGGCCGCGAGATCATTGCTCCCATCCATGAAGGGTTAAAAGCGACAGGCTTGTTCAACCTGACCGATTCAATTGGACGCAGTCTTGTGGTCGTTCCTGCCAACAGCACTATAGTTGTCGGCATGCGTGCCCTTTGCAAACAGATGGGCGTTGACCTTTCCATCTGTGCAGCCTGCGGGGACGGCAATATCGATATTGAGATGCTTCAGGCT
>JAFZPO010000103.1 GCA_017550305.1 Clostridia bacterium | reverse complement strand
GCCGATTTTGAGCTGGTTATCCGCACGATCCCGCAGTTCGATACCCAGAACCAGAAGATGATCTCACAGGGCCCGTCGGTCTGCGTCTTTAACAAGGAAGACCCGCAGCAGGTGTTGGCCAGCTGGCTGTTCACTCAGTATCTGCTGACCAACGAAGTACAGATCTCGTATTCACAGACGGAAGGCTATGTGCCGGTAACGATAAAAGCACAGCAGGATGCGGTATACCAGGATTATCTGTCCCGCAAGGGTGAGGATAATGATATGTATTACAGCATCAAGCTTGACGCGGCGGAACTCCTGATGGCGCATACGGGGGATACCTTCGTGACACCTGTCTTCAACGGTTCTGCCTCACTGCGAGACGCGGCAGGTCAGCTGATCGAGGAAGTGGCCAAGTCCGTCCGCCGCAAGAAAACGGTGGATGAGGCATTCATGACCTCGCTGTACGCACAGATCAATTCACTGTACCGCCTGGATCAGATCGGCAGTCAGCAGGGCAGTATCGATACGAAGACGGACCTGGGACCGTTACCTGGGACTGCTGTGACGCTGCTGTGCGCACTGGGAACGGTATGGGTACTGATCGGACTGTATGTATTGCGACGCATCAAAAAAATGAGAAAACGGAGTTAAAAGGACATTTCATTTATTGGGCTGGCATGGAAATGCAGAGAGTTCATTTCCATGCCGGCCCAAATTGGTGAAAAATTATATTGATTATTCTTGCAGGTGCCCCATTGTTTATAGGAATGCCTCTATACGAAATGTTACCAGTATTTTAAAAAGGAGAGATAGGAAAATGATATATGGGTTACGCATTGAGTTTAATATGGGAGATGATGAGAAAATAGTAGCACTCCTTTCAATACTCAATGATGAAGCAAGTAGATATGCAAAAATATGTAAACTTGATTGCCTAGAGCGGATTGTCTCGGATTATAAAACTTTCGAAAATGCAGTATTATCAATAGAAACAATTGGACAGTTAGTTCGAAGATTATCAGAAGCAATCCTTTCAATCAGGATGCGTTACTATTTATCAGAAACAGATATTCATCCAATCTATTGTTATCAGGACTTTGTTAATAGTTCTTGTTTTTTACTAGTATGGGCATATGATGAATGGTATTATGATATCTACTGCAAAAATGAAACGACACTAAAGAATATAAGTGAACGTTTGAAAAAAGAGACGTCAACACATTCTGATTATATAGATCAATATGAAGATATAAGTACTCAAATGTGACTCGCAATATGTATAACAGATTATTTTATGACAAATCCACTCCTAAATGAAAGGATTGATTGATGCACCTGGCCACATAGAATTAGCTAGGCGTCACAGGAAACAATATCGTTGACATTACTGCCTATCAGATGTCTATCCCAACCTTGAAATGTTGTAAAGTCCCGATGGCATAGGGAACTAGTCTGAATAATGTCATGATATAGCGATTATTATCTTTCCTTGAAAGGAATAGTATGAGAAAGCATATAATAATCTTTCTTGCATTAGTTTTCTTAATCTTGGGAAGTCTTTTTATTGTTGAACAGTCTGCAAAGCAAGCCGCTAACAAATACCTTGAATTAGCATTCAATGGTGAAAGAAGAGCTGCTTTTAGTATGTCAAGATAGTAGATTTGCTGATTGCATGATTGTCAGGAATAATAGTGCAATATCAATCGAAGAACAGTATCCAATTTGCGAGGAATTCATTTAATATTATTCGCTATCGAGACTAAAGCTTGATATTATTTCAGAAAAAGTATATTGCTATTATAATTATACTTATAGTTATAAGGGAATGAATGAAGCAGGAGAAAAAGGGAGTGCCTACTCAAGAACTGAAAGGCCAAATGAACCATATATTGTTATAAAAAGAATGCATGGCACTTGGCAGATTATCGATTTCTATGAAGGACCATAAAGCACGTGTTCATTCTAACGATTGGGACAACTGACAAATCGTTGAGATTACCTTTAATCAAAAAACTTATAGTAAACAATGAATGATTCAATCGTGACCAGTGCCACGGGACAGAAAATCATTAATGCTCACTTTACTTACGCGCGAATTTGAGTATAATATGAATGTACCTAATCACCGAAAGGAGAAGGAAAAATGAAAAAGATTCTTGCGTTTGTTCTGGTTCTTCTGATGCTGGCTGCCTGTGCTCTTGCGGAGGACGTGAAACCCGTGATGACGCATGCTGAATACATCGCAGCCGACCTTGAGACCGAAGTGACTGTGGAAACCTATGTTCAGGACAAGCAAGGCTGGTGGAATGATCAGGCGATCATCTACTGCCAGTCTGAGGATGGCGCGTACTTCCTGTACAATATGCCCATCAGCAAGGAAGATTATGACCTGCTGGTGCCCGGCACCAAGATCCGCGTAAACGGCTATAAGTCCGCGTGGGCCGGTGAAGTTGAGATCGTCGACGCGACCTTCGAAATCCTCGAAGGCGAAGCTTACATTGCTGAACCCGTCGATGTGACCTATGCGCTGGGAACGACCTATCTGGTTGCCCATCAGAACGAGCTGGTTGCTCTCAAGGGCATGACCGTAAAGGATTACGGCGACGGCAATCCGTTCGCTTATAAGGATCCTGTCGGCAAGACGGATGACATTTACATCAAGTTCGAGAAGGACGGCGCAGAATACGAATTCCTGGTCGAGTATTATCTGCGTGGCAATGAGACCGAAGTCTACAAGGCTGTTGAAGCCCTGCAGATCGGCGACGTGGTCGATATCGAAGGCTTCCTCTATTGGTACAATGGTGCCAACCTGCACATTACCGGCGTAGCCAAATAATCCGAACCATATTATACACTGTGGCCTGCCCCTTCCGGGCAGGTCATTTTTCGACTCAAGGAGGACAGCTCTGCTGCCGGGCTGATTCCAGTTGCCAAACACTGCGATTTCAGATACAATGAAAGCGCCCATTCGGGCGGGAGGAACGCAGATGTTTGAAGAGATCCTGAAAGAGATAGCCGCATACGACACGATCATCCTGCACCGGCACAGTCAGCCGGACGGAGATGCGCTGGGCAGCCAGATCGGTCTGAAACATATCATCCTTGAGAACTGGCCGCAAAAAACGGTGTATATGGTAGGGGACGCGGCCGGACGCTATGGCTTTATGCGTGACAGCGTTATGGACAAGGTGCCGGATGAAGCATATGCGGATGCGCTTGCAATCATACTGGATACTTCGGCCCGGGCACTGATCAGCGATGACCGGTACACGCTGGCAAAGCATACAGCGCGCATCGATCACCACCTCTTTGTGGAAAAGATTGCTGAGACGGAAGTCACGGACAGCAGCTTTGAGAGCTGTTGCGGACTGGTTACGGCAATGGCGATGGAAGGTGGCCTGCGCATGCCACAGATTGCAGCGGAGTCCCTGTTTACCGGTATGGTGACTGATTCCGGGCGCTTCCGCTATGATGCTACTACTGCGCGCACATACCGCTTGGCGGCATACCTGATGGAGCAGCCGATCGATACCAATGTGCTGTACCGGAACCTGTATGCGTCGGACTGGAACACGGTCAAACTGCGCGCTTCTTTCATGCAGAAGATGCAGCGCACGCCGCATGGCGCGGCATATATCTATACGACCCGGGAAGAGATGCAGGAGCTTAAGGCGGACGAGTTCTCCATTTCCCGCGGAATGGTCAGCGTGATGGGGGATATCCGGGGCGTAGACGTGTGGGTGAACTTTACCGAGACCGATCACGGCGTACTGTGCGAACTGCGCTCGACCGAGCAGAACATCAACCCGATCGCAGTGCGTTACGGCGGCGGCGGGCACGCAAAAGCCAGCGGCGCAACGGTAGCGGACCGTGAAACGGCCATGCGGATGCTGGACGATCTGGATCAATTGGCGGGGGAAGCATATGGCAAGTGAAATTCAACAGGCGATACTGGAAAAAATCGAAGCGTATGATACCATCATGCTTTTCCGGCATATCCGTATGGACGGTGACTGTGTAGGGGCGACCAAGGGATTAAAGCGCATCCTGCAGCTGACCTATCCGGAAAAACGGGTCGTCCTGACGGACGGACAGAAATCGGATTATCTGGCATTCCTAGGCCCGGATGATGAGCCGGTAGAAGATGAGCTTTGCCGCAACGCGCTGGGGATCGTGATCGATGTTTCTGAGCAGACACGCATTTCCAATCCGCAGTATAAGCTTTGCCGAGAACTGATCAAGATCGACCATCATATCGAGGCGGATTCTTTCGGCACGCTTTCCTGGGTGGAAGAAAAGCGCTCTTCCGCATGCGAGATGATCGCGGCGTTTTATGAAGCGTTCCGGGACCGGCTGCGTATTGACAGTCGGGCGGCAACGTGCATTTATGCCGGCATGGTGACTGATTCGGGACGTTTCCGTTTTGAAGGAGTCAACGGCGATACCCTGCGCCTGGCTGCGGTGATGCTGGACCAGGGGATCGATCTGGAAACGCTGTATGCAAATCTCTACCTGATCGGCCGGCAGATCCTTGACTTCAAGGCGTATGTGTATCAGCATGTGCAGTATACCGAAAACGGTGTGGCTTATCTGTATGTTGACCGTGCGATGAAACAGGGATATTCCCTGAACACCGAAACGGCTGGGGACACGATCTCCTATCTGGAAGGTATCCGCGGCTGCCTCTGCTGGCTGGCGTTCATCGAGGGCGATACAGATACAGAGGGGATCCGTGTCCGTCTGCGCAGCCGCTTCATGACGGTAAATGAACTGGCATCCAGGTTCCATGGCGGCGGGCATGCCTGCGCCAGCGGTGCAACAGTGTACAGTCAGGAAGAAATGCGTATGCTGATCGCTGAAGCGGACCAGGCGGTAAAAGAGTATAAAGAATCCCATACAGGCTGGCTGTAAACCAGAAAAGTCCCGTACCGATCGTTCACCGGTACGGGACTATTAGGAAGCTGTGTTCTTTAGAAGTGCATGATTTCCGCGATCTCGATCTCACTGTCGAACTGGATACGGTCAAGGATGCGCGCTTTGTCCTCTCCTTCGGCGATTATCGGGCAGAAATCGGTCTCGCCGTTCTGGATCCCGCTGGTCATCAGCGGGATCAATTTTGCGGTCACGCCGATACATTGCCGAAGATTGAAGTGCAGCTGCAGCTGCACGGCGAGCCCGTCATAGTCGGTGGGAGTCAGGTTTCCGCCGAAGACGAAGTTGCCCAGGCTATAGAAGATCGGCTTTCCGTTATAGATCTCAATGCCCTGTACGACATGCGGGTGCGTGCCTACTACCATGTCAGCGCCGGCGTCTATAATGGCATGTGCGATCTGGGTCTGCAGACTATTATGTGTTTCGCTGTATTCCTTGCCGAAGTGGCAGGCATAGATGATATAATCGCAGCCCGCATCGCGCAGGGCTTTTATTTCTTTTTTTGGGATGGTTCTGTCCTGTTTCCAGATCGTTTCACGGATACCGCCGAAACCGATCTTGACGCCGTCCTTCTCGTAGATCCAGGTAAAGGTATAGCCGCTGTATGTAATACCGGCCTCATCCAGCGTTTCCCGTGTGATCTTGCGGCCACTGTATCCGTAATCGATATAATGATTGTTGGCGAGGTTCACGTGCTCGACGGAAGAGCTTGTCAGAATCTCGACAAACGCGGTCGGTCCGCGGAAGTTATACGGCCTGTCGGGGAACTTGTCACGCGAATCGTTGCGCAGCACGCATTCAAGGTTCAGATATGTCAGGTCATCGCTAGCAAACAGGTCGGCGAAGTTCTGCAGCGGGTATGCATATCCCTTCTCAGTGACGACAGAATCAAAGGATTTCTGATTGCTGCGCAGTTTATCCTCGCTGCCCAGCAGTGTATCCCCGGCCATAGTGATAGTGATCGTCGTCGTGTCAGGAGGTATCGGTGTCGGGGTAGGACTGGGTGAAGGCGTCGGAGTGACTGTCGGCACAGGCGTTTCGGTCGGTACCGGCGTGGGAGTCGGTACTTCAGTCGGCTCGGGAGTAAAAGTAGGCGTAGGTGTAGGCGAGGGTGTCGGTGCCTTGATGGCATCTTCGCCCCACAGTGCGGCATAGGTCTTTTCTCCGGCCAGGCCGTCTGCGCCAAGGCCGTTGGCTTTCTGGAAAGCGACCAGCGCTTTGTGCGTGGCGTCTCCGAACAGGCCGTCCAGTTCTCCTGAATAATAGTTCAGCTCGGCCAGACGTTCCTGCAGCTGAAGCACTGCCAGACCGCGGGAACGGTAGCCCAGGATCCCTTCAAAATGCGGTTCTGGGGTCGCTGTCGGCTCGGGTGTCGGAGTGGGAACAGGAGTTTCTGTAGGAACAGTTGTTGGCGTGGGGATCGGCGTTTCGGTCGGCACAGGTGTGGGCGTTGCAGGCACGGGCGTGGGGTTTATTTCTGCCATGCGTGCTGCACGCTCTTCGGGGTCGTCCAGAACGATGACTTTGGTCATGACCGGCAGGTGTGTCCACAGCCAGTAAATGTTGAGCCCATTCTCACCCGGACGCGGATCGAGGCGTACACAGGCATGAGAAGCCTTCTGACCAAGCTCCTGCAGCTGTATAGAGTAGTCCCATTTGGTACCTTTGGTCTTGCACCCGACAGAATGGATCAGGTTCCCACCGTCTATGCGGATGGCATAATTGTAGGTAAAGCCGTTGTCGCTGAAGCTTGCGGTCCGGTCACTGGTCAGGTATGCGCCGGCTACAGTTTCACGGAAGAGCTTGTTCTTGGCCATGAGACCGGTGGAGACGCTGATGGTGCCCAGTGCCTTACCATCCTGCCACACGGTCAGCGTCTGGGCCTTCTTATCTATGACCAGTCCGTAATGCGTATTGGGGAAAACAACTTTCAGCTTGCGCAGCGGAACATATCCTTCGATATAAGAACCGTCTTCCTGGCACCAGGTCCCGATACGCGCAAAGCCGTTGACATTCAGTTCTAAGACCGCGGCGGCGTGTGTTTGGCCGTGCATCGTGCCCACGACCTTACTCGTGCTGTCGGGGCGTTCATAGATCTTCTGATGGATCAGGACGCCGACGTCCGCGACGGTGATAGGCTGCATGAGCAGTTCCCAAACATTGTCATCCGTTGCTGCCTCTGGAATGAAAGATGAGAGGGGCTGTATTTCAAGCTTTGCAGAAGGCGGCGTATCAAGGGTCACCGTAACAGGGATTTGGATTGGTTCTTGCGGGCTGTTCTTGACGGAAAAGGTGAGAAGGTAGTCTCCGGGATCGACACTTTTC
>JAFZPO010000102.1 GCA_017550305.1 Clostridia bacterium | reverse complement strand
TCATTACAGACGACACGATCGGCAGACTGAGCGAGCATTCCGATTGGCATGCTGACGATTTTGGGCTTCAGGATGGATGCCTGCGTGTGGAAGTAGCTTATTCCGATGGCAGTCATCTGGCCTTCCGTCTAGGCGATCCTGTGCCTGAGGAAACGCCCGGATATTTCTTTATGCTGGAAGGCGATGACCGTATCTTCACCATGTCTGCCGATGTGTTTGAAGCATACGCCAACACGCGCATGGCCTTGCATACGGTCAGCGAACCTTCCCTGAAGGGCGATCTGATTGACCGCATTACATTCTCAGGACGGGATCCTTTCATCCTGGAACGCAGCAGCGATGGCTGGTATCTGACGGATCCTGTCGTCTATCCGTTGGCAGCCAGTGCTGTTGATTCATTGCTGGACAAGCTCGAGGGCGTACGCTTTGCGCAGTATGTAGGACTCGCTGAGGACTGTGACCTGGCCTCCCTGGGTCTGGATCCGGCCGAACGAATACTGACCCTGGATATTGCCGAGAGTACGGTGACCGGCTATGATGCCGACAGCCAGGTAACAGGCAGCACTGTTCTCTCGGCCTATCAGCTGGAACTCTCCGTCGGGCACGAAGAAAGCGAGATCGTTTTTTATTGTCTCTACCGTGGTGAGGTAAACAAGGCGACCTCCTTCTCAGCCGGCTTTTTGCGCACACAGGGCTGGGACAGCCTGCTGCTGGCTGCGCCTTTCAATTCCGACATCGGCGAAATAAACGGCCTGACCTGGTCACAGGACGGACAGACCCGGGTATACAGTCTTGCTTTCAACGAGCGCATACTGCCCAACAATGAGCTGGAACGCGATGAGAACGGCAATGTGATCTATGATGTAAACGTCAGCTGCAATGGGCAGGAGACAGACAGCGAAGCCTTTGCTGCAGCCTATGGCCGCCTCTGTTCGCTGCGCATGGAAGACCGTCTCCCTGTGGATTATTCCCTGCCCCAGGGCGAACCGCTGCTGACAGTGGAAGTCATGCGAAATGACGGCAGACAGCGTACAGTCACCCTGTGGCCTCTTGACGCACTGCATGATGCTGTTGCAGTGAACGGCGTTGCCCTTTTCCGTGTGGAAAAAGGCTGGGCCGGCAGCGTCAACTGGCCTTAAAAACCGAAAAACAAACACATTTTTTATTGCACGGCATACGGCTTTCCGCTATAATAATGAGGAATTTTTGTTATCCGGAGGCCCTTATGTTCAGACGCGCCGTGCTGCTCCTGTTGCTCCTGCTGCTGCTTCTGCCTGCTGCTGTGTTTGCGGAAGAAGGCGGCAGTGATGTTATATATGCCTATTTCCGCGATGCACGCTGGCTGCGCACGGAGCCTGCACCCGGCACGCCTACTGTGGCCAATGTTCCCGAGCGCACAATGCTGCGTCTGGAGCCCGTTGACGACAAGTATGCCTACACCACCTACAAAGGCGCTCCGGGATACATCTACTACAAAGACTATGTGACCGTGAAATACACGGATCCGCACGGCCCCGATGCCGTTACTGTCGAGGGTTTCTTCGGTGCGCCTGTATATATGCGCCAGTCCCCGTTGAAAAATGCTTCACTGGTTGCGCTGCTGCCCACTGATGAGCGTTTCCAGATCACCTTTGTCACGGATGAATACGCATATATTGTCTATGAAGGCCAGGAAGGATATGTCTATATCGCGGACTTCGTGCAGATGGAGTATGCCCGCGGCAGTGTGGAACCTTACATCGCGTATGTGGATGAAGAAACGCCTGCCATGGCAACACCTTATTACGGAGCCGTCACCGGTGCCATCCTGACTCCCTATACCCCCATCACGGTCGACGGATATGACGGCGACCATGTGACCATTCTCTACGAAGGCCAGCGTCTGTATGCCATGGCAGAAGACCTGACCCGTCTGAGTGACGATCTTCCGATCGATAGTTTTTCTGCGGTCATTGCTGCCAAGGCAGACATATACGGATGCCCGCTTGAGCATGCCCCTGTGTCCGGATCTTTTGCCAAAGGCAGCACAGTCACGGTATATGGTCTGCACGGTCAGTACGTACACGTTACCGACGGCACGACAAGCGGCTATATCCTTTTCAAGCGCCTGCAGGACAGCAAGGAAGTCAGTGCCGCAAGGAAGCTGATGGAACAGGAACAGGAACGCCTTGCTCAGCAGCGTTTCCTCAATATCGCGTTCTCCATGCTGGAGGTAGGCAATCCCATTCTTGAAGCGCACAATGCCATGGGCGGAGATGCCGTGGCGCGTTTCCAGTACGGATGCCCCTATCTGTGGGCCGGCATGCATGAAAGCAGTCTGCTGCGTGCACGCCATCCTTCCTCCAACAGCAACTATTATTTCACTGACAAGCTGTATCTGGGCGGTTTTGACTGTATCGGATACGCGCGCTGGGTACATGCGCAGGCCGGCATGAAGAAGCTCCCCGCGATCTCTGATTCCCGTTCCGCGCCGCGCTCCTCTCTGATCAATGTCAGCAAACTGCCTTACAAAGAATGGCAGAATGTGATGAAGGTCGGCGACTGTGTCAATATGCATCACAAGGGCGGCGGTTACCATATAATGATCTATATCGGTACCCTGCGCGATTTCGGCTTTGACGATAGCGAGCTCGGCCTGCTGGCCCCGTACGCAGATAACCCGCTGGTCATTCACTGCGGAATGAACAATTTCCATACCGCATGGTATACACAGTACCTCAAGGATAATCGCATGACTTCAGTCACCCCGCCTGACGGCGGCGTCACCATTTCCATTCTTGGCGTACCGTACAAGAGCGCACCGTATACCGAGACCATGTGGAGCAACACCAAGAACAAGAAGACCTTCTATTGG
>JAFZPO010000101.1 GCA_017550305.1 Clostridia bacterium | reverse complement strand
GTGATCTCCATGATCCCAAGCTGGGTAAAATCGTGGACCGCTGTCTTTACCGGGTCTTCTGCAAGCGCTGCTTTCATTTCACTGATCAGCATTTCACGGACAGACTCTGAGGAGGAGTCGATAAAATCGATCAGGATCATTCCGCCGATCTGACGAAGCCTGAGGAGACGCGCGATCTCCCATACTGCTTCTTTGTCTACTCTCGCTGCGGTCTTCTCTATATCCTGCCCGCCGGGAGCCAGTGCGCTGTTGACATCGATCACCGTCATTGCTTCACAGGGGTCAATGACCAGCGTGGCGCCGCTTTTCATGCGGTACGAATGCCGGAGGGAACGCTGCAGCTTATCCTCGACGTTGTATAGCTGGAACGGCTGCGCACAATACTGGGCAGGAGCCGGAAGGTCCGAATCCAGGTATTCCTGCGCATTCGTGATCACTTTCTCAAGACGCCCGGACTCTTCATGAAGAAGCCTGAGAACAGGATCACTGCCATCCCAAAGAAGTGCGGGAGAAGGACCTTGCTTTGCTGCCTTGCTGATCTTTTCCCATTCTTCACGAAGTTGACGCAAAGTGATTAAAAGATCGTCTGCGCTTTTCCCGACCGCAGCAGAACGGAGAATGATACCGTATCCTTCGCACTTAAGCTTATGGCCGAGAGAATAGAGGTTTTCGCGGAGTTCAGCATCCTGGATCCTGGAGGAAACATGTATCCCGGATGAAAATGGAAGCAGGACCAGGTCCTCTGATGGCAAAACGATATCCGCTGAAAGAAGAGCTTTTTTCTCGCCAAGCGGGGGACGCTTGACCTGTACGATGATCCTGGTTCCGGAAGCAGGGACTTTCTGACCGGGGCGCAGCGGCAGGAAACCGGAGCTGCTGCCTTCAAGACTTACGAAGACAGCGCTTACGCTTTTCAGTGCACGGCCGACGACTCCGAGATAGATCTGACCTTCCGAAATGCAGGAGGAACGGACCGCGGAAGCGTATGCATAGAGAGCATTGCGGTTGATCACAGCAGCCTGAAGCCCGTTTTCTGTTTTGTCGATGAGAAGGATACTCATAGCAGTTCAAGCGGGACCATGTTTTCGCCGTACATCTGCATGCGGGTGTACAGACAGTAAGAACGTTCGGCCAATCCGGCTTCAGCATACAACGCGTCCATCAGGAGCTCGGGCTTGCAAGTGGCGGATTCACAGATCGAAAGCGTACATGAGATATGCGTATCGTCGACAGCGCAGAGATCATAGATCATGGGACGGATATCACAGAGCTTTTCACCGCTTTTTGTCTTGCGCATAACCATGATCGTATCCCTGGCAAGAAGGCGCGGGATCGCATCGATCAGCGGCCGTGCGTTTTCATAGAATTCTATGGAATACGCTGCGGCACGAAGCATTGACATAGGCGCCGGATGCTTGTCATCAACTGCGCGGACGGCAATACAGGGAAGATCGGAAGGCAATGCGGCGGACAGCGCCGATTTGAAGTCTGCTTCGCTGATCTCTTTTGAAAGCGGGACCTCCATGATCTCACGCCTGCCGGATGTTCCGACGGACAACGGCGCTGCAAAGTTCAGGAGCATATGCGGGTTGAAACCATTGGAGAATGCAACAGGAAGACCGCTGCGGCGCAGTGCGCGCTGCATGGTGCGCATAAGGTCCAGGTGACCTACATGACGGATGCGTTTTGACTTTTCGAAAATGACCAGCATTTTCATTTCGAACACACCCCTTCGAAGCGCTGCATGCCGCAGCCCTGGCAGCCGTTGCGGCAGTCAGGCGTCGTTTCACCCTTCAGTGCACGCTGCCATTCACACCATAAGTATGCTTTGGTGACACCTGCGTCGATGAAATCCCATGGGAGCAGCTCTTTTTCTCCGCGCATGCGGTTGGCATAGAATGCGGGATCCAGGCCGCAGGCCTTGAAAGCGTCGAGCCAGAGATCAAAGCGGAGGTATTCGCTCCAGGCATCCATGCGGCAGCCCGTTTTCCAGGCCTGATAGAGCACATCAGCCATCCTGCGGTCTCCGCGCGCGAAGCAGGCTTCAAGCATGCTCAGCTCTGGTTCGTGCCAGTTGAAATTGACACCCTTGACCTGGTGCAGGATGTCTGCGAGGTCTTTCTGCTTTTTAATGATCGTGTCATATTCGTCCTGGCCCTGCCACTGGAACGGCGTAAAGGCCTTTGGAACGAAGGTGGAAGCGCTGCATGTCACGCGGAGGCCTTTCGCGCGGACAGATTTGGGAACAGAAAAATAGGTGTTGATGACGTCCCTTGCCAGAACGCCGATACCGGCCAGGTCTTCTTCAGTCTCTGTCGGGAGCCCGATCATGAAATAAAGCTTCACAGTGCTCCAGCCGGTCTCGAAAGCATCCTTTACGGCGCGGATCAGGTCATCCTCGGTAACGCCTTTATTGATCACGTCGCGCAGACGCTGGGTACCTGCTTCGGGCGCCAGCGTCAGACCGCTTTTGCGGATCTTCTGCGTTTCCTCAAGAGACTGCTTGACAATGCTGTCAAGACGCATCGAGGGAAGGGAAACACTGACCTTTTTGTCCTTATAGCGTTCGATAAGTGCAGTGACGAGCTCAGTCAGATGCGTATAATCGCCGCTTGACAGGGAGGAAAGGGAGATCTCTTCATAACCAGTTGCGTTCTCAAGCTCTTCAGCCTGCCTCAGAAGCGTTTCAACACTGCGCTCACGGACAGGACGGTAGAGCATACCGGCCTGGCAGAAACGGCAGCCGCGTGTACAGCCGCGCATGATCTCCAGCACGATACGGTCATGGATCGCTTCCGTATAGGGAACGATGAAAGCAGAGGGATAGGAAGCGTGGTCAAGATCGGTCACAACACATCTTCTAACGACGGAAGGCGCGCAGGGGTCGGTCGGAGCAAATGAAGCCAGTGTACCGTCTTCGTTGTAGGAAGCTTCATAGAAAGCAGGAACGTATATGCCTTCAATACCTGCAAGTGCACGCAGGGTCTCGAGACGCGATTTGCCGGCAGCCTTGCAGTCGCGGACACAGCTGATGGCTTCAACCATCATGTCTTCTCCGTCGCCGATCTGGAAGACATCGATGAACGGCGCCAGGGGTTCGGGATTGTAGGCACAGGGACCGCCGGCCATGATGATAGGCCCGTCTTTCCTGTCTGCAGAATAGACCGGGATATCCGCAAGGTCGAGCATTTCCAGGATGTTTGTATAGCACATCTCGTACTGGAGCGTGAAACCGATGATATCAAAGCGGGACAGGGGCTGGCGGGATTCGAGTGAAAACAATGGCAGGTTTTCCCTGCGCAGGCCGTCCGCCATATCAGGCCAGGGCATGAATGCGCGTTCACATAGTGCCCAGGGTTGTTTGTTGATAATATCATAAAGGATCTTGATGCCCAAATGCGACATTCCGACCTCATAGGAATCCGGGAAACAGAACGCGAATGTAAGCTCCGCCTGATCAAACGGTTTTGAGACGGCGTTCATCTCGCCGCCGATATACCTTGACGGCTTCAGGACACTGTCCAGCAGTCTGTCTAAACGCTCGGTTGAGAGTTCTTTCACGGGTGAGCCTCCTAATCAGTTTCAACATATTATTTTACCACATTATAATGCCCTTGTCTATTACTACTTGTATGAAGCAAAGCATCCGGCATACGATATATTGTGGCTGGAAGAAAAAAGAATAGATTGCATGTAAAAATCTATTCCGATATTGACAATGTTAAATTTGGGATGTAATATAGTGTCAAATGAAATCAGGATGGGGGTCACGACGATGAAATCAATGCTATTGAACCCGATCAATGAAGGAGAAGAGAATCTGCCTCTCTTTGTGGAGGATGTTCATACACCGGATGATCTTGCGCGTGCGAGCGGTATCTGGATCGGTGCTGCGGGATCCGCAATGCTTCCCCAGGGCACATACCGCCTGACTTCGATGGACCGCTGGTTGTGGTTTGCCGTTGAGAGCGGCACCGCACAGCTTGAAAACGATGAGGTATCCTATTCACTGCATGGCGGCGACTGCTGCATGATGCCTCCTGAGACCAGCGGCATTGCAGTCAGCACCCAGCAGGAAGCGCGTGTGATCTGGATGCTCGTTGACGGCGTCCTGAGCGGTGCGTTCCTCCAGCGTCTGGGCGCACTCCCGCACCGGGTCATGAAACAGGGGACACTTCCCTCCCAGATGACGCTTGCACGCCATGTCGTACAGGCTGTCGTCAGGATCGCTGCCGCCCAGGAAGCGTCCAGTGCCCAGCTGCAGCAGCTGCTGTGGGCGATGCTCGCATCGCATTCCGGACAGCCGGTCGCTATGGATGCCGTACTGTCCCATGAGATCGCCCGCGTCGTGGACGCAATGCGCAGGAACCAGTACCGCGACAGTTTCTCGCTTGCCGAGATGTCCGCAATCAGCCGGATGCCAGTTGAAACGTTCCGCAAGCGTTTCGTCAGCGAAGTTGGCATGCCGCCGCAGAGCTATCAGCTCTTCTGCAAGATGGAACGCGCGAAGACATTGTTGAAAAACGGATATACGGTCAGGCAGGCCGGTATTGAAGTCGGCATGAGTGATCCGTATCATTTTTCCAAGACCTTCAAGAATATCGTCGGCATGAGTCCGTCGGCATACAGCAAGACTGCATTGAGGTAATGCGATGCCGCTGATGAATAAAGAGCAGGCTCTGCGCCTTCCTGCCCTGAAACTGGCATTTGTCGGAGATACTGTCTGTGACCTGATGGTGCGTACTGAGCAGTGCTTCTCTTCTGTGCCTGTCCGTGAAATGCATAAAGAAGCCAGTTCACTGGTGAATGCAGGCGCGCAGGCAAAACAGCTCGATTCCATCATGCATCTGCTTAACGAAGAAGAGCAGCAGCTCGTACAGCGCGCGAGGAACGTGCGTCTGCACCATACCGTACCGCCTGCCTTCAGCAAGGAAGAATATCTCAAAGCGACCGCATATGAAGCGCTGATGGGATATCTGTTCCTGACAGGCCAGATGCACCGGGCCCAGAAACTGTTTTCACTTGGATGTGTAAAGGAGTAATACCATGCCCGAAAAACAATTGCATGTTGAATTGATCGCGCATACGCCCATTCCCGAGCAGGTCAGCGCGCTGGCCGCAAAACTCTGTTATGCAAAAGCGGATGTCAGTGCGCTTCGCGAGCGTATATCCGTACAGGACCAGAGTGCTTTCCTTGAACGCATCATGCAGTCCGGACACCTGTCCGTTCTTGAGCATGCGTCCTTTACCTTTGCGATCGAAGGTGTCAGCCGCGTGCTGCTTGCACAGATCACGCGTCACCGCATCGCTTCATTCAGCGTGCAGAGCCAGCGTTATGTCTCGCTTGCCGAGACGTTCTCGTATATCATTCCTCCGGCAATCAAAGCCCTTGGAGAGGAAGCTGTGGAACGATATCAGGCGCAGATGGAACAGATGCAGGCCTGGTATGTTGAATGGCAGCAGGCGCTTGGGGCTAAGGGTGAAAGCAGCAACGAAGACGCGCGCTTTGTCCTGCCGAATGCATGCGAGACCAGAATGATCCTGACAATGAACGTACGTGAACTACTGCATTTCTTTGAACTACGCTGCTGCACCCGCGCCCAATGGGAGATCAGGGCGCTTGCGGACGAGATGCTGCGGCTTTGCAAGCGCGAAGCGCCCGTGCTCTTCGCCAATGCAGGCCCCGGATGTGTGCGCGGTGCCTGCCCCGAAGGCGCAAAGACCTGCGGCAAAGCTGCCGAGATGCGTGAAAAATTCAAGAATATGTGAGGCATGATATGTCATACTATGATGATTTCTCCAAGAAAAAGATGACAAAACGCGATCACCTTCGCGAAGATGCGAAAAAGGGCGAGGATGATACCTCTTTCCGGCGCGGCATAAAAAAGCCCAGTCCCGCAAAGGGGCAGCAGACGGACAGGGTGCATTCCAGGATCACGAACAATGCGCCCAGAACAAAAATGCGCGGAACTGAGAACAGCAGACCTACTGTACAGAAACCCATTAAAAAGCCTGCTGAGCGCCCTGCTGTGATCGAAGCCGACCGTGAGCCTGAAAACCTGCTTACCGGAAGAAACCCGATCCGTGAGGCGATCAAGACCGGCCGTGATATTGAGAAGCTCCTCGTCGCGAAAGGCGATCTCTCAGGTACCGCTCGTGAGATCATCGCCATGGCACGTGAAGCGCGCATTCCTGTCCAGATGGTCGAAAGGACACGCCTTGATGAGATCACAAGGAACCATCAGGGTATGATCGCCTATGCGTCTGCATACCAGTACGCTGATGTGGATGACATGCTGAAAG
>JAFZPO010000018.1 GCA_017550305.1 Clostridia bacterium | reverse complement strand
CTTGTTTTCGCTGTTTCCAGCATCTTCTGCGCAAACCCCTTGTCCGTTACCGCGGCAGCCATTGCCGTGCGCCCCGCGGCTTCTGTCAGCATGCCTTCAGGCAGCATGACCTGGGTGACGCTGTAATATCCCGATGTATCGCTCAGACGCTTCCGCGTGTTCTCGGACGCGCCCGCGTCCACCAGCAGCAGGCACGCATTGCCGTGCCTTGCGCTGTCCAGTGCGGCATCCGTGCCGCAGCGCAGCCTTCCGGCCCGCATACACAGGCCGATCAGTCCGCGCAATGCCGTTTCACTCTTCTCCATCGGCACTCTCCGGGGCCGGCTTGGGCAGGTGCTCGATCTGCGCCGCCAGGCTCGCCCGGACTTCTTCTGAGACCGGAGCAGAGAAAGCGCGTTCCAGCTGCTTTTTCCTGACGGCCTGCGTCAGACAGTCCGCGTTCGGGCAGACATAGGCGCCGCGCCCCGGCTTGCGGCCGGTCAGGTCAAAGCTGACCTCGCCTTCGGGTGAACGCACGACTCGCAGCAGTTCACGCTTCGGCTTCATCTCGCGGCAGCCCACGCACATGCGCATGGGAATCTTCCTTGGCTTCATGCCATTCCTCCGTGGTTATTCCTCGTAACCGGGATCCTGGTCGTAGTAATCCTGCTCAGGATATCCGCCCATGGCTTCCTCGGCGGAAGACAGGCCCTGCTCACGCAGATGCTCTTCGAACTGCGTCTCGGACTTGATATCGATCTTCCATCCGGTCAGCTTGGCAGCCAGACGCGCGTTCTGGCCTTCCTTGCCGATCGCGAGGGAGAGCTGGTTGTCCGGCACGATCACGCGGCAGATCTTCTCGGCATCCGAAATGAACACGCTCACGACGTGCGCCGGATTCAGGGCGTTGGCCACGAACTCGGCGGGATCGGGAGACCACTTGATGATGTCGATCTTCTCGTTGCGAAGTTCGGCGATGACCTTTTCCACGCGGCTGCCGCGCGGGCCGACGCAGGCGCCGACGGGGTCGATCTGCACATCGCTGGAATACACGGCCATCTTGGTGCGGCTGCCCGCTTCACGGGCGATCGACTTGATCTGCACGATGCCGTTGGCGATCTCGGGTACTTCCATCTCGAACAGGCGCTTGACCAGGCCGGGATGAATGCGGCTCACGTATACCTGGGGCACGCGCTGCGCATCATTGCGGTTGCGGTGCACCTGCAGTACATAGACCTTGATATGGTCGCCCTCGCGGTATTCCTCGCCGGGCATGTATTCGGACTCTTCCATGACGCCTTCGGTCAGGCCGAGCTCGACGTATACGCACTTCGACTCGACGCGCTGCACGATGGCAGTCAGGATCTCGTTTTCCTTCTCTACGTATTCGTCGTAGATCTTGCCGCGCTCCGCCTCACGGATGCGCTGCACGATCACCTGCTTCGCGGTCTGCGCGGCCACGCGGCCGAAATCGGCCGGGGTCACATCGATCTCGACGATGTCGCCCAGCTGGAAGTCCGGACGGATCGCCAGCGCTTCCTTCAGGGAGATCTGTACATTGTCATCCTCGACTTCTTCCACGACGACCTTGCGGGCAAACACCTGCACGGGCTTTTTACGGGCAATGACCACGCTCAGGTTCATGGGCGTGCCGGTATGCTGGCGTCCGCTGCGGCGGAAAGCCGCCTTGCAGGCTTCCTCAACAGTATTGATCAGCATTTCCTCGCTGATATCACGCTCACGCGCAAGCGCGCTGATTGCTTCGACGATATCTGGTTGGTTGTTTGCGGCATTTGCCATATTCTTTCTTCCTTTCCGGATCAGGAAAGATCCGCGTTTTCAATTTCTTCAAGATTCACTGTGCAGCGGGCAAGGGCGATCTCCTTTTTCAGGAAAGTACGCTCCTGATCGCCGGTCCTGATCGTGATGTCCCCGGCATTGTAGCCGGTAAACTGTCCGGTATAGACCTTCTGTCCGTCCTGCGGCTTGTAGAGCCTCACTTCGATCTCAAGGCCCAGGCAGCGGTCCGCGTCACGCTGGTTCTTGATCGGACGGTCGATCCCGGGAGAACAGACTTCCATGAAGTCATAGTCAAAGCGTTCCAGCATGGGCTGCAGCGCACGGTGGTACGCTTCGCAGTCATCCAGCGAGATGCCGCCTTCCTTGTCCAGGTAGAAACGCAGGTATACGCCCGTGTTCTCCTTCTCGAATGCGGCCTCGATCAGCTCGTACCCCATCCTGCCGGCCATGCGTTCGGCCAGCTCCGTGATCTGCGCGATAGCAGCGTCGTTTTTCTTAGCCATGCTTCCCTCTTGACAAAATCAAAGAGCGGGTATACCCCGCCCAGGGATACTGTTACGGCATTGCGGACAAACCGCTCTCCCATAACTTCCCCAAGCAGTTCCCACTCTTCGTTAAACCCTTCTTTCTGAAAAGACGAATTTTAAACCGGATACGCGCACATTATAGCACGTTCCCAAGCGGAATACAAGCGCATTTTTGCCGATTTCTGCGCCGTTTCCCGTTATTTTCAGTCGTTTTCGATGCCTGTTACGGTATATCCGGCCTTTTCGACCGCCTGCTTCAGGATCTCCTCGGAAACCGTTACGGGAGAAGCGATCTCGGCGCATTTCCCTTCGAGATCGATTCTGGCCTGCACACCGGCTGCCTCAAGCGCTTTCTGCACGCGCATCGCGCAGTGCTGGCACATCATACCCTCGATCATAATCTTCATAATGAAGCCTCCCAGATCATTTTTCTTATTGTAGCATACCGCCGTTATCGCTGTCAAAAGACCCGAACATGTCGAGCATGGATACCTGGTTTGTGTCCTTGAGGCCCTCGAGGGCACCGGCATCCCTGAGCAGGTCTACCACGGCAGTCGAGACATGCGCGCGGTTCTTCAGGTCCTCGATGGAGATGAACGGCTGCGAGCGCGCTTCCACGATGCCTGCCGCCGCAGCTTCGCCGAGACCGCCGATCGCCGTGAACGGGACGCGCAGGCAGTTCTCTTCCATGACGAAATCCTTCACGTCGCTCCTGTACAGGTCGGCCGGCAGGAACCGGAACCCGCGCATAAGGAACTCAAGCACCATTTCAAGCGCCGTCTGCGCGTCCTTTTCACGCGCGGTCGGCTTTTCAAGCTGGTCGAGCTCGGCAATGCGCTCGCGCACGCGTTCGGGCGGCATGATCATCGTCGCCGCGTCAAAGCCTGTCGCGCGGATCGTGAAGTAGGCCGCGTAGTACGCCAGCGGCATATGCACCTTGAACCATGCCACGCGCAGTGCCATCGTCACATACGCGACCGCATGGCCCTTCGGGAACATGTACTTGATCTTCTTGCAGCTGTCCACGAACCAGTGCGGCACGTTCGCAGCCGCCATCGCCGCTTCCATCTCGGGCTTGAGCCCTTTTCCCTTTCGGACGCTTTCCATGGTGTCAAAGGAGATCTTGCTGTCCACGCCCTTGGAGATCAGGTAGTTCATGATATCGTCGCGCGTGCAGATGCACTCCTTCAGCGTTGCTGTACCGCTTTCGATCAGGTCCTTCGCATTGCCCAGCCACACATCCGTGCCGTGCGAGAGACCGGAAATACGGATCAGTTCCTCCATGGTGGAAGGGTGCGTATCATCGAGCATGCCGCGTACGAACGCGGTGCCGAACTCGGGAATACCGAGCGTGCCGGTAGAGCAGTTGATCTCCTTGGAGGTGACTCCCAGAGCATCCGGCGAGCGGAACAGCGACATGACCTGCTTGTCATCCAGCGGGATCTCCTTGTAGTTGACGCCCGTGATGCGCTCGAGCATATGCATCATTGTAGGATCGTCGTGGCCGAGGATGTCCAGCTTGACCAGAATGTCATGCATGGAGTTGAAGTCATAGTGTGTGGTGATGATATTGCTGGTATCGTCATCCGCCGGATGCTGAACAGCGGTAAACTGGCAGATATCGTATGCCTTCGGCAGCACGACCATGCCGCCGGGATGCTGTCCGGTCGTACGCTTGACGCCCACGCAGCCCGCAACAAGGCGGTTCTTTTCAGCTTCCGTCGCCATGATATTGCGCTTTTCCAGATACTTGAGCACGAAGCCATAGGCGGTCTTTTCGGCAAGCGTGCCGATCGTGCCGGCGCGGAACACGTAGCCCTGGCCGAAGAGCTCTTCAACATAGGCCATGGCGCGGCCCTGGTATTCGCCCGAGAAATTGAGGTCGATATCCGGCACCTTGTCGCCCTTGAAGCCGAGAAAGACTTCGAAAGGAATGTCGAAGCCGTCCTTTGTCAGCGGCTGGCCGCAGTTCGGGCAGTTCTTGTCGGGAAGGTCCACGCCGATCGTGTATCCTTCGGGAATGTCGAACCATGCCTGGCGGCAGTGCTTGCAGCGGTAGTGCGGCGGCAGCGCGTTGAC
This sequence comes from Clostridia bacterium, assembly GCA_017550305.1. Classification (GTDB taxonomy): domain Bacteria; phylum Bacillota; class Clostridia; order Christensenellales; family Aristaeellaceae; genus SFMI01. Next base: position 7,889 of record JAFZPO010000018.1, on the reverse strand, counting down.
TTCCGTGATGCCGCACATGGTCGCCACCAGCGACGAGCCGACCGAACCGCGGCTGCCGACCAGGTAGCCGTCGGCATTGGACTTGCGCACAAGCTTGCTCGCGATATCATACAGCGTCGCATAGCCGTAGCCGATGATCGATTTGAGTTCCTTGTCGAGACGCTTCTGCACGATCTCCGGGAGCTCATCGCCGTACATCTCATGCGAGGTCTTTTCCACCATCTCACGGATATCGTCCGGAGCGTAGTCCCAGACAGGCGAGAAGGTCGTCTTGCCTTCGGGGTGCTTTGGGAAGAGCGCAATCTCGCCGATGCGCTTGAGGATCTTATGCGGGTTGTCGATGACGACCTCATGCGCTTTTTCCGCGCCCAGATAGCTGAACTCCTCGAGCATCTCCTCGGTCGTCTTCAGGTACAGCGGCGGCTGCTCGTCACAGTCCTCATACCCGAGACCGTCCTGCAGGATCGCACGGAATACGCTGTCCTCGGGATCGAGGAAATGCACGTCGCCCGTGGCTACGACAGGAATGCCCAGCTTCTCACCAAGCCGCACGATCGTGCGGTTGAGTTCGCGGAGCTCTTCCGTGTTCTTCACACGGCCTTCACGGATCAGGAACTCATTGTTCCCGATCGGCTGGATCTCCAGGTAATCGTAGAACCGCGCTATACGGCTCAGGCGCTTCTCGTCCGCGCCTTCAAGCACTGCACGGAACAGTTCGCCCGCTTCGCAGGCACTTCCCAGGAGGATCCCTTCGCGGTAGCGCTGGATATTGGCGCGCGGCATATGCGGACGGCGGCGGAAGTATTTCAGGTGTCCGTCCGACACCAGATGATTGATGTTTTCGAGGCCCTTCTGGGACGTGGCCAGCAGGACGATATGATAGCTGCTGCCCAACGTGTACCCGCTGATCTTCTCGTCGATCTCGTTGAGCGCTGCAGCACCGCGCTTTTCCGCTTCTTCCAGCATCTGCTTCAGGCACTGTGCCGTAGCGGTCGCGTCATGCACGGCACGGTGCGCGTTCTTGAGCGATACGCCCAGGCGCTTGCAGACCATGTTCAGCCTGTGCGACTTCATGTCCGGATACAGCTTGCGCGCGAAGGTCAGCGTATCGATGACCGTATACTCGCGCGTGATCCCCTGCCTGCGGAGCTCGCTCTGCAGGATCGGGTAGTCAAAGTCCGCGTTATGCGCAGCGATGGGGCAGTCGCCAATGAAATCCAGCAGCCGCGGCAGCGCTTCCGTGATCTTGGGCTGGTTGAGCAGCATCTGGTCCGTGATGCCCGTGATCTCGGTGATCTTGGGCTTGAGGAGCTGTTCAGGGTTGACCAGGATCGACAGATCCTCGATCACATGCCCGTCGGAGAGCTTGACCGCGCCGATCTCGATGATCCTGTCATTGCGCGTGTCCAGGCCCGTCGTTTCAAAGTCCAGCACGACAATAGGCGTGGACAGCGGGCGCTTGTCCTCCTTCTCGCTCCGGACGATGCAGTCCTCATCCGTGAGATACCCTTCGACGCCGGGGATCAGCTTGATGCCGTTCTTCTTTGCGGCGCCGAAAGCTTCGGGGTACGACTGGACCACGCCGTGGTCCGTTACCGCGATCGCGGGATGCCCCCACTGCGCGGCGCGCGCGATCAGCGCACTGGCCGAGGCCACCGCGTCCATGGAGCTCATCTGCGTATGCATGTGCAGTTCTATTCGCTTCTCCGGCGCGTTGTCAACGCGCTTGGGCAGGTCGTAACGCATGATACTTTCCACCATCATTGTGCATTCGTGCGCGAAATTATCGTACCGGCAGTCGCCCTTGACCATGACGCCGTCACAGTCCTTGAGGCGCTTGACCGTGTCCGCTACCTGCGCGCGCTGCTCGTCCGTGATCGGCGGTGCTTCCTCCGCCTCATCCTTGCGCATCTTAGGCCGGTAGCGCAGGAACATCTTGCATTTCATGGTGCCGGTATAGTCGGTCACATGGAAGGTGACCAGCAGCATTTCACCGTTGCTGATCTCTTTCTCCTCGCAATCGAGGCGCTTTCCAGCGATCACCGTCACGCCGGTATCACTGTTGAGCGTGCTGATTGCGACCGCCTGCTCCGTGATCTGCCTGCCGCGGATGAGGCGTCGCTTCTTTTCGTCAGCGGCCTCCCTGCGCCTGCGCAGTTCCTCCTCATGCTTGAGCGCCAGCTCACGGCGCTGTGCGTTGAGTGCTTCCTCCGCGCGGCGTTCGCGCTCGATGCGCGCATTGGTCTCTTCCCTTACGCCCGCAACGCGGCAGATGACGTTCACATCAACACAGAATATGTCCTTGATAGCCTGGTTGATCTTGTCGATCAGGCCCTGTTCCTTCAGATACCGGTATGAAAAATCATCGGGGAGCTCCAGTACGACCGCGCCGTTCTCTGCCTTGTACCGCATGTCGTATTCCCATGCAGCGATCGCGGGATGCTGGCGGATCAGGATATTGTTGATCACATGCCCGTACTGGTCAGGCGAAGACAGGAAACTGTCCTTGAGCGACGGGCTCGCAATGCGCAGCGACAGGTGCACGCCGGGGAAAGCCGAGCGCAGGACCTTCTGCACGGCGGCATATTCCTTCTCCCCCGCGACCGTATCGCTGAGCAGATAAAAATAGGCATGCCCGCTGCCACGCTTATAAATCACGCGGTCCAGAGTCAGCTTGCCGCTCAGTCCTGGTGCCGCGTTAACGATTGTGGTGATCAGATCATCATAACTCATAAATGAATTCCTTTACGGCGGCGATAAATGCTGTCGTCAGATCTCCGGTCAGTTTACGCACATATTTGCCGTGGATATACAGTGCCCCGCAGCCGTCGCCGCCGCACAGTGCGATATCCGCATCACGCGCTTCCCCGGGGCCGTTGACGACGCAGCCCATTACGGCAATGGTCACATCACGGTCCAGCTTGGAGAATTCACGGCTCACAGCCTGCGCTACCGCCGCAACATCGATCCGCGTACGCCCGCAGGTCGGGCAGGAGACAAAGCGTGCTCCGCCGCGGAGCCCTACAGCGCGCAGGATATCGATCGCGGCCTGTGCCTCAGGAACAGGCGATCCGGTCAGCGATACGCGGATCGTATCGCCGATGCCGTCGAGCAGCAGCGCGCCGATGCCGATCGCAGACTTGATATTCCCCTGTCCGGGGAGCCCGGCTTCCGTCACGCCCACATGCAGCGGATAATCGCAGCACTTTGAGGCGAGGCGGTAGGCTTCGACTGTCAGGCGTACATCACTGCTCTTGAGAGACAGTACGATGTCATGGAACCCGGCGTTCTCCAGCAGGCGCGCATGGTTCATGCCGCTGTCGACCATGCCCTGTGCCGTCACGCCGCCGTCGCGGGCAAGGATCTCCTTTTCCAGGGAGCCCGCGTTCACGCCGATGCGGATAGGCACATGATGCGCACGCGCGCAGTCTGCGACCATCCTCACGCGGTCCTCGCCGCCGATGTTTCCGGGATTGATGCGCAGTTTGGCAATGCCGTTCTCCATGGCGCCGAGCGCCAGACGGTAATCGAAATGGATATCCGCTACCAGCGGCACGGGACTGCCGTCCACCAGTGCGCGCACCGCGCGCACGCATTCCTCGTCATATACCGAAACGCGCACGATATCGCATCCCGCATCCGCCAGCTCGCGGATCTGGGCCAGCGTCGCCGTAACATCGCGTGTATCCGTATTCGTCATTGATTGTACGGAAACGGGAGCACCACCGCCCAGGGGCAGGCTGCCGATCCGCATTGCACGTGTTATCATATTCGCTCCTGTAGATATGACGAGGTCAGTGATTCAGTCAGTTTGTATTCCGGTGTCAGCCGAAGAAATTCAGTACGTCATGGAAGGTGAAGAAGAGCATGAGCCCGATCAGGAAAAGATACCCGACCAGATGCACATAGGCTTCGACTTTCCTGTTGACAGGCCTGCGCAGGATCATCTCGATCAGTACGAACACGATGCGGCATCCGTCCAGTCCGGGGATCGGAAGCAGGTTCACAAGACCCAGGTTGATCGAGATCACGATGAGCATGTTCAGGTAGCCCATCATCTTGTATTCCCGGGTCTGCTCAGCGATAATGCTGATCACGCCGACCGGGCCGCTCATCTGGTCAATGCCCTCGCCGCGTGTGACCAGGTTCTTGAGCGCTGTCAGGATCGCACCGCCGGCTTCCACGCAAACGGCAGCAGTATGGCTGACCGTGGCACCGAACCCCGCACGGGTCCAGACAATATCCACGCTCTGCGTCATGGTCACGCCGATCATGTACCGGCCTTCGGTGCTGATGTAATCAGGCGTCATATACAGCGTATGCTCGCCGTCCGCACGGCTGACCTTCACTTCAAGCGGTACCGTCCCGTCCCATGCGATGATCTTTTCGGAGAAATTGCCGTTGATGGCCTCACCGTTGACTTCCGTGATGATATCGTCCGCCAGCATACCGGCCGTGTCCGCGGGAGAATCCTTGGTCACGGATACGATCTGTGTGGTAATGGTATCCCCCTCGTAGGGAAGTCCGTACGCGGAAAAGAAGATCAGCGCGGCGACAAACGCCAGAACGAAATTCATGACCGGGCCGGCAGCCATCACGATCAGGCGCTTCCAGGCGGGCTGCAGCGTGAACGCACGCGGATCGGTCTTCTCCTGCTCGCCTGTGATATCGTCCTCGCCGTAGAAAGCGCAGAAACCGCCGCACGGGATCGCGCGCAGCGAATACTCCGTGCCGCTCTTTTTACTCTTCCGTGAGCTCAGTTTCGGGCCGAAACCCACGCCGAAAGCGCGTACCGCGATCCCGCACAGACGTGCCGCGGCAAAATGCCCGAGCTCGTGCACGGTGACCATGATCCCCAGCAGGAGCAGAGCGAGAATAACATACAGTATCGTTGACATAATTACAGTTTCTCCATGATCTCATGCGCCATGCGGCGTGCGGCCGCGTCTGCAGCATAGACCTGTTCAAGTGTATCCGCGCCCTGATCGCCCATACGCTGAAGCGTTTCGGTAACGATCTCGCCGATCTGCAGGAACCCGATCCTGCCCGCACGGAATCCGGCATTGGCTTCCTCATTGGCCGCATTCAGCATGCATGCCGCGGCACCGCCGGCCTTCAGCGCTTCATACGCCATTCCGACCGCGGGAAAGCGCTGCGGGTCCACAGCGCTGAACGTGCACTGGCCGATCGCGGCAAAGTCCGCCTGCGGCGCAGCCGTTTCGATACGCTGCGGGTATGCCATCGCATAGGCGATCGGCACGCGCATGTCAGGCGCGCCCAGCTGTGCCAGCACGGCACCATCGCGGAAGCGAACCATGGAATGCACGATGCTCTGGGGATGGATCAGAACTTCGATCTGTTCGGGCTTCGCGTCAAACAGCCAGCGTGCTTCAATGACCTCGAGCGCCTTGTTGAACATGGATGCGCTGTCCACTGTGATCTTGGCGCCCATGCTCCAGTTCGGGTGCGCGAGAGCCTGTGCCAAAGTGACATTTTCAAGCTGTTCCCGGGTATAGTTCCTGAACGGTCCGCCCGACGCGGTCAGCAGGATCGCCTCGTAGGGGTTCCCCTGCGCTGCTTTCAGGCACTGGTAGATCGCGCTGTGCTCGCTGTCGACAGGGATCAGCACAGGGCCTTCGGGTGTGTCCGCGCAGCAGGCCATGACCAGCTTTCCGCCGGCTACCAAAGCCTCTTTATTGGCAAGCAGCACGCGTCGGCCGGCCTTCCGGGCAGCAAGCACTGCCGGCAGCCCCACCATGCCGACGACCGAGACGAGCACGTCATCACACGGGACTTCTCCCGCGGCGCACAGCAGCGCTTCCTCGCCAAAGCGCCAGTCACAAAAGCGGAGATCGTCGGGGATCTCGGCTTCGGATGCCGAAACACCTGTCAATCCCGCCATCTGCGGCCGGAACGCGCGCACCTGTTCGAACAGCAGTTTCGTATTGCTGTGTGCAGTCAGGGCCGCGATCCTGAACATGTCCGGATGCAGCGCCGCTATCGCCAGGGCCTGCGTTCCGATCGAGCCTGTACTTCCTAGAATCGAAATCGTTCGCATTTACTCTCTTACCACATGATCGACTGATACATATACACGAGCAGCGCCACAAAGAGCACGCTGTCGAGGCGGTCCATCATTCCGCCGTGGCCCGGGAAAATCGTTCCGTAATCCTTGATCCCGCAGTGACGCTTCACCAGTGATGCGAACAGGTCGCCGATCTGTCCGACAACACCGCCGACCAGGCCGATCACCGCGAAATGCCAGAGCGGCGGAAGCGCGGGATTCGAAGCCCCGCCGGTCGTCGCATAAACGATCCACCAGATGACCAGTGCCGTGATCTCGCTGCCGGCCAGTCCTGCGACTGCGCCGGCCACTGTCTTGTTGGGGCTGACAGCAGGGATGAGTTTCGTCTTGCCAAAGCGGCTGCCGATGAAATATGCGGCAGCATCGCCGATCGTCGGGACCAGGAATGTCGTACACAGAAGCATCACCTGCAGCCAGCGGTAAGGCGCGTTGATCTGCGCTAGCAGGCACATTCCGGGCAGCGATACCGCAAACAGCGGCATCAGGGTAACCAGGACATCGTCCAGGCGCGGCTCTTTATGGAAGAGCACATATGCCGTGGTGATGATGGTCGTCGCGACAAGGATCACCAGGAGCATGCGGTTGTCATACAGCATGAACACCGGGATGCTTGCAACAGTAGCTGCCCAGACCGGCCAGCGCACCACCTGATGCCCATGCTCGCGGAGGGCGCGCAGCATCTCGTACAGCGCGATGCCGACCGCAATGATGCAGATCGTCGAGCATACCCAGCCGCCCATATAAATAGCAAAAGCGAGCGCCAGGATCAGGATGGAGCCTGTAATGATACGGGTCTTCATGCTCTGTTTCATGCGTTATCAGCTCGGACACCCGTGACTTGAGTCATGGGAGGAGAGTTGCTCACCTGCCTTTCCGTTAAGTAATGCTTTGCTGGTTCCAGTAGTTTAAGCTTCTTGTAGGATACTGAGTTAGTAATAACCGTTCCGTCCAGTTTCGTCAGTGCGAAGTATCCCGAGGAACGTCTGCCCTTGATAAAGCATTCTGTTCCGCTGTACCTGACCTTGTCCCATCGCCGGTATCCGAAGAGTCTGTATTCAGCCTGGTTCCGTTTCCGGATCCCGCCCTTCAGGATCCTTGCCTTGTGGATCTGCCGGTTATGACAGCGCACCGGGACTTTCAGGACCGTTTCTTCCAGCGGTTTCGCGTTGGGACATCCCGTTATACATCTCGCGTCACTTGTGTGCGTCTTGGGGATCCCGTTCTTCTCCCGGATATACTTGGTGATATATCCCTTTGTTTCCCATACGGGGACCGTCAGGGTATCCCTTAGACGTTCGAGAAGTGTTTTCCGCATGATGCCCATGAACGCGGCATCGCGTGTCGGTCTTCTTCTCTTTGCTGTTTCCGGAAGCGTGATCTTCCCTTCGTGCAGGGCCTTGTGGCATTTGTCACACAGTGTGATCAGGTTATCCGGCGCATTCCCTCCGGTCTTCCGTGTTTCTTTGTGATGGATATGGAACCGGGTATCGTCCTTCTGCTGTTTCCCGCAGCATTGGCAGGTATATCCGTCCCGGTGCAGGACGTACTGCCTCACATTGTAGTAATCGTACATCTCGCCCGTCTGGTAATCCGTTCCGGCGGGAAGGGGCTTTCCTTCCTCCATCGCTTTCAAACGCTGGAGATCGAACTCCGCGGTCTCAATGACCACTTTACTGACAGGCAGGATCTTCAGGATCTGCCGGACCGCGGTGATGTGTTCCCCGATCTTCACCGCAACGGACGGAGCGAGCCAGCCTTTGTGCCTGCTGTGCACGCGGTTATCGAACCTGGGCTGACGGTATCT
>JAFZPO010000001.1 GCA_017550305.1 Clostridia bacterium | reverse complement strand
CGGCCCGCGCTGCCGCATAGACCTGCTTGTGGAGCGTGTGGGGATCGAGATGACGCGCGGATAACCTACGCGCAGTACGCTGGTGCGTCAGCTGCAGCGTTATGCCGATACGGGGGCGCTGGATGCCAGTGTTGTGCTGAGCGAGTATACCGTCGGGCTTCCGGACAGAATCAACGGAGTGACTGTGGAAGAGATCAGCGCTTTTAAACTTTGGGGTGTAGCTGATGTTTCCGGTGCTGCAGTCAGTTTTGAACAGAATAGCGCCATTTCACGTGCTGCAGGGGCAATGAAGGCAGCAAGGGAAGCGCTAGCCCTTCCGATTTTCCAGCCTGAACCTGAGGCTGAAGAAGGGGAGATTCCGGCTTATCTTAACGATGTGCCGCAGCCGGGACACTATTACGGAACGCTCTCCTATAATGCAAAGAGCAGGTGCTGGACAGTCCGTGGAGAACCCTGTGTGACGGAAATGTGCAAGAGGCTGTTCCCGGGCAGTGACCACGGAAAGCGCGGCGAGGCACGCTTCAGTGATCACCGGCGTATCGTCGGTGAACTGAATTGGCTGATGATGCGCTATCCGCTGGAGGTCGCACCCAGGGACAGAGAACGCTGGGAGAAAGCGATCAGCAGCGCCCGCGCATGGGCTGCGGCGCGCGACCGGTTCGTGAACGGTCTGGATGAGAAGGAAGCACCCGAGGGCATGTTCAACGGCCAGCTTATGCCGTTCCAGAAGAAGGGGCTGGCATGGCTCTGCGCAACGCCTCATGGGCTGCTGGCGGATGAGATGGGACTGGGCAAGACGGTCCAGGCGCTGTGTGCATTGTGTACACTGCGTGCGTTCCCTGCAGTGATCGTCGTTCCTCCGCATCTGGTGAGGAACTGGCAGACAGAAATCAGGCGGTTTATCCGGATAGAAGGCTGTGAACCGCGTATTCATGTTATCCGCGGGCTCTCGCCTTATGCATTGCCCGAAGCGGATATCTATATCATTCATTACCTGCTTCTTCGCGGCTGGAAGGAATTGCTGCCTGATATCAGGTTCCGGGCAGTGATCTTTGATGAAGTCCAGGAACTGAGGCGAGCAGGGACCGAGAAGTATAGCGCTGCCAGCCTGCTTGCGGAAAACTGTGAGCGCGTGATGGGGCTCTCCGGTACTCCCATCTATAACCAGGGCGGAGAGATCTGGAACGTTGTCAATGTGCTGGATTATCATTTCCTGGGCGACTGGGAGTCATTCACCCGCGAATGGTGTTACGGATACGGAAACAATATCGTTATTAAACCGGAGCTTCTCGGAGAGCATCTGCGGCGCGAGGGCATGATGCTCAGAAGGACCAAATCGGAAGTCCTTCCTGAGCTCCCTGAGAAAAGACGGCTCGTTCAGGAGATCGACGCGGACGATACAGTGTATATGAAGCTCATGCAGCCGGTTCTCGGCAAAATGCGCCTGCTGCGCAACGATGGGGAACTGAGCGCCTCTGCGCGTGCGCTGCTGATCGATCAGATCTCTCAGGAGGAACGTCAGGCCACCGGCCTCGCAAAGGCGCCGTTTGTCTACCAGTTTGTCCGTGCACTGCTTGAAAACGGGGAGAAGGTGCTCCTGTTTGCGCATCACCATGCGGTCATGGACTATTATCGGGAAGAACTGAAATCCTACCGTCCCGTATTTATTACAGGCAGGGAGTCAGGCCTGCAGAAAGAGACATCCGCAGCTGCTTTCATGGAAGGAAAGACGGACCTTTGCTGCGTGTCACTGCGCGCAGCTTCCGGGCTGAACCTCCAGCGGGCGACCTGCGTTGTGTTCGGAGAACTGGACTGGTCACCCGCGGTCCATTCCCAGGCGGAAGACCGTGCGCACAGGATCGGCCAGAGAGACTCATTACTGTGCTATTATCTCGTAAGCCCGCAGGGTAGCGATGCTGATATCCAGGAAGCACTTGGCCTGAAAGTCAGCCAATTCCTTGGGCTGATGAACGAAAAAGCACCGTCTTCCTCACTGATGCAGGCGGATGCGGAAGCGGCCCGGAAGTATGTCGAAAAAATGCTCGATAAGTATGTGCCGGAGGCGGACGGACTTGACAAAAGCAAACATATGTTCTAAAATTTAACCAGTTTTGCAGAAGGAGGGACATATGCGGATATTGGGAATCGATCCTGGTCTGGCAACGCTGGGATATGGTGTGATCGATACGTTTGGCAGCAGGATTGAACTGGTCAAGGCCGGTGCTGTGATCACTACGCCGAACATGGCTGAACCGGAACGCCTGATCTCGATCCGTCAGCAGATCAAAGAGATCCTGGAGACTTATGCGCCTGACCAGATCGCATTTGAAGAGCTGTTCTTCTGCAAGAACATCACAACAGGCATGAGCGTGTCTGCTGCAAGAGGCGTTACGGTATGCACCTGCGCAGAGTATACAAGGGAACTGTTTGAGTATACACCGATGCAGATCAAGTCCGCAGTGGTCGGGAACGGACATGCTGACAAACACCAGGTGCAGCAGATGGTCAAGATGACTTTGAATATGGCGGATATCATCCGTCCGGATGATGCTGCGGACGCTGTTGCTGTTGCGATCACGCATGCCAATACAGGACTGCTGCGTGAAGAATTTCGGATGAAGTAAAGGAGACGCAATGTACGCGTATATCAATGGGATCGTCGCAGAAAAAAGCCATAACGAACTGGTGATCGAAGCCGCCGGGGTTGGATACTCGCTGTTTTGCAGCCTGAACACGATTCAGAATGCGATGCCTGTCGGTGAGATGATGCGCGTCTATACATATCTCAACGTGACGCAGGACGGTGTGACGCTGTTCGGGTTCGGGACGAAGGAAGAGCGCAGCATGTTCCTGCGCCTGACTACTGTGTCGGGGATCGGGCCCAAGACTGCAATCGGGATCCTGGGCAGCATGAGCATGCGTGACCTGACGCTTGCGATCGTCATGGGCGATACTGCCGCATTGAGCCGGGCACCCGGAATCGGCAAAAAGACAGCCCAGCGCATAGCGCTTGAACTGAAGGAACAGATCAACAGCGATGAGATCGAAGGACTTTCGGGTGTCGCGGCAACAACTACTGCGGCGCTCCGCGGTAACGATCCTGTCACTGAAGCGATGCTTGCCCTGCAGTCACTGGGGTATAATCAGGGCGAAGCGATGCAGGCACTGGCAGCAGTGAAAGACAAGAGCGATCAGGCGGATGAACT
>JAFZPO010000100.1 GCA_017550305.1 Clostridia bacterium | reverse complement strand
GGACTATAGCTTGTTTCTTCTTTGATGATGCCATTTTATATTGATTTCCCTTGCATGTACACTGCTTTTTGTCTATAATGGTATACGTATCACGTATATATCGGCAGATAGAAAACAGAAAGGAAATGATGTCATGCTAATCGAATCCTACCTGCTGGAGCAGTTTGAATCCGTTGCCCGCTGCGGCACGCTTTTAAAAGCTTCCGAAGAACTGCATATATCGCAGCCTTCCTTAAGCCGTTCCATGAAGAAGCTGGAGGATGTGCTTGGAGTATCCTTGTTTGTCAGGGAAAACAGCAAGATCTCGCTGAATGAGACGGGGAAACTGGCGGCAGACTATGCCAGGAGAGCTCTGGAAGCAAATCAGGAGCTGATCGAAAGGGTCACAGCTTTTGACCGGAGCCTCAGGACCGTCAGTATCGGCTCCTGTTCACCGTTCCCGATCAATGACCTCATGCCGACCCTGCAGGAACAGCTTCCCGGGAAAACGCTATCCACTGAGCTTGTGAGTAACGATGAAAAACTGCTTGCTGGTCTTCGAAGCCATCTTTACCAGATGGTCGTTCTGCATCACTGTCCAGAAGATAAGGATATGTTCTGCCAGAGATATCTGGATGAACAGTTATATATCTCCATTGCAAAGGACCATCCTCTGGCTAAACAGGACAGTGTCACTTTTGAAGAGCTGAAGGGACTCCGCATCCTTATGACAGCCCATGTGGGCTTCTGGATGGACGTCACCTTGGAAAAGCTGAATGCCTCAGATCTGCTGATCCAGAACAGCATGGACGCCCTGGGAGAACTGATTGACGCCTCCAACCTTCCTTTCTTTAATTCAGACCAGATGCTGAAAGCCGGCTATCAACCGCCGGACAGAGTGGCGCTGCCCATAACCGATCCGGAAGCCCATACCACCTACTGGATCACCTGTCTGGCTTCTGAACAGCAAAAATACCGTTCTGTTTTCAGTGCAGTCCGGGGGAATCTGTTGAGAAACCAGTCCTGAGACAAGAAGCTGATAAAAAAAGAGGGAGAAGAACCCTCCTGCGTACAGGAAATATTCTTCTCTCTAGTTGTTTTTATTCTTCTTTATGCGTTCGTATCTCCAGCAGGTGCTGCACTTTCTGATACTCTTCTTCCGGCAGTTCATCCCGGGCCATCTGATCGTACCGGTCCTTCATCATACTGTTCCCGGTCGCTTCGGCAGCAATGGAGATCCAATAATACGCATCCTGGATTCCCGGTTCAAGGCTCAGGGCACGGGATGCATACTCGATGACCCGGTGATAATCCCTGCTGTGCCCAAGCATTGCCAGGAGAGCTTTCGTAATGTCAATGAATACCTGATTGTAATGTGTCGTATACGGAATCAGCCAGGATCCCATATCCAGCTCGCCCAGTTCAAACAGGCGTCCCTGGTACAACTCAAATGCCTTTTTGAGCGTTGCCGCTTTTTCATCGTTATTCGCAGTAGATTTTGCCTTCATATAGAGACTTTCCATCTCTTCTGCATCGGTAACGATATGTACATCATCCAGCAGCTCCAGCATTCCAGACTTTACATCAATGACCTTGGCGTCATGATATACGGCCAGATCACTATGCAAGCGGTAGATCGCCTGCCGGATATTGGCTCTGGCAGACTTCTCCGACTCATCGGGCCAGAGTTCCGCCGCCATGCTAAGCTGATCCACCGATGTCTTATGAAGAATCAGATAGAGCAGGATCACCCATCCGCGCCGGTTCGGATGTGCAAGATCCTGTTCACGGATCCGCCGGCCATTGATATCCATGCTGTGCTGTCCAAGTATGTTATAGCGAACCTTCAGTTTTCCGTCTTCACGCGTATCATCGGAAATATATCGCCGCTCCGCTTCAAGACGGCGCTTCTGCAGCACCATCATCATGGCCACGAAGCAGGCCAGCTGCAGGGGTTCCGGCTGGGAGATATTGCGGATCGGGTTTCTACAACCATGTAACCCAACGGATGCTGTCCAAAGGGGACACCGATTACCGCTCTGGTCTTCAGCCTCTGATATGCTTCGTATTCCTTCGGATTGGTATCCCGTATGGCCTCTGTGTCTGGGACTATCATGGGTTTCTGGCTGACCAGATGCTCAGCCCATGTAACGTATTCATCCGTCAGTTCAAATTCATGAAACAGGGTCTCCTTCATCGGACCGGCTTCCACATCGTACCACATCTCAGGACGCCATAATTCTGAACGCAGATCCGCGATCAGAATGCCGCACCAGTCAGCACCATAGAATTTGCAGGCTGCCTTCATGACGCCGACCGCGATCTCGACGGGATCCTCAATGTTGTGCAAGGCCGCTTCAGTCTCCACAATAATCTTGAACAGCTCATCCTCAAACACATACCGCTGATACTCCTCCTCCGTGATTGTGCGGTACTTACCGGTGGTGTCGTCGGACTGCTTTTCCCTTGCCTTTCCGAACGAAAAGAATTTCTCCAACATACCATCACCCCTTTTCAGTATATTTTTAAATTCCAGAGTATAGTCAGGACCACCGGCTTAGCCGGTGGCCTGCTCAGTCCCTATAAGGGACTGTTACCTGCTAGCGCCGGAAGGCGCACTGACGGTCCGCCTGCTGCACCACATACACAGCTGCCCCTTAAAGGGGCTTTTTCAATGCTT
>JAFZPO010000099.1 GCA_017550305.1 Clostridia bacterium | reverse complement strand
CCCACCTCGGTGTGTTCGCGGTTGGTATACATGCGGTAGGCCGAGACGAAGGCGTTCTGCGCATGGTCGAAGAGATCCGCCGTGAGTTCCCGGATATCCAGCTGTTTGCTGGAAACGTCGCGACTGCTGCGGCAACACATGACCTGATCGCGGCAGGTGTTGACTGCGTCAAGGTAGGCATTGGCCCTGGCTCGATCTGCACCACCCGCGTCGTAGCAGGTATCGGTGTGCCTCAGATCACTGCGGTAGCCGACTGTGCCAATGAAGCGGACAAGCATGGCATCCGTGTGATCGCCGATGGCGGCATAAAGTATTCCGGCGATATCGCCAAAGCAATCGCTGCCGGTGCTTCAGCAGTCATGCTGGGCGGTGTACTGGCCGGTACCGAGGAAAGTCCCGGAGCTATGGAACTGTATCAGGGACGTTCATTCAAGGTATACCGCGGCATGGGCTCTATGGGTGCCATGGAGCAGGCACAGGGCAGCCGCGACCGCTATTTCCAGGAAGATGCCAAGAAGCTGGTTCCGGAAGGCGTCGAAGGCCGCGTGCCTTTCAAGGGCGCTCTGGCAGATACGATCTTCCAGATGACCGGCGGCCTGCGCGCCAGTATGGGCTACTGCGGGACGCGTACGATCGATGACTTGCGCAGGGACGGTGAATTTATCCGCATTACGAATGCAGGCCTTCAGGAGAGCCATCCGCATGATATTTCCATCACGCGTGAGGCGCCTAACTATTCCAGAAGCAGCGATATCTGATAATAGGCAATCAAAAAGCGCCGCGGAAACGCGGCGCTTTTGCGTGAAATGATGATTATTCCTTAACTTTGATGTCCGCTTCGGCAGCGTTTTTACGGACGCTCGCAATGCCGTTCAAACAGCCGGGCTTTGCGGTGTAGCCTTCAGAAACGGCAATGATCTGGCCATTGGTGGCCTTCAGGCGGAAGCGGTACTCACCGGCCTTGTCCAGGAAGATCTCGAACTTGGGGCAGCGGGCTGTCACGACGGGTTCTACGGTTTTATCCTCCACGTTGGCGATGGGCGCGTTGCGGCGCACACTGGCAATGCCCTTCTTGCAGGAGGCATCAGATTTGTAAACTTCGCTCGTGGCGATGACTTCGTGATTGCCGGCTACCAAGTCAAATTTGACGCCGGTATTTGTTTTTTTGAATACGAAATAGCCCATAATAACGCACCTCACTCAGTTTTTGTTGATTTTATTATAGCATCATTTCGTTATGTGTCAAGAAAAAGAGCGCAAAAAGATGCGGATTTCTTTTGTTTTTTTACCAAAAACTCCGCTTTTTTGGTGTTCCGGGCAGGAAAAGCATGCTATACTATCCATGGAGGCATGGATTGTAATGAAGAAAGAAGAAATTGCCGGCAATCGTGATACAGGCCTGCTGAAAATGATAGCACTTGTCTGCATGATAATTGATCATGTAGGAGCAAGGATTTACCCTGAAATCGGTGAACTGCGGGTGATCGGCCGCATCGCTTTCCCGCTGTACATCTGGTGCATGGCTGTGGGTGCATCCTATACGAGCAATCCCATACGCTATGCGCTTCGCCTGCTGCTGGTCGGGCTGGTCACACAGCCGTTCTTTATGCTGGGCCTGAGCCATTCGTGGACGCAGTGGAATGTTTTCGCGACTTTGTTTTTCGGATATCTGGGTATTCTGGGTATCCGTACCAATAAGTATGGAAGCCGTATTTGGGCACCCTTGATCGTACTGCTGATTCCGTGCTTTGTTACAATGGACTATGGATGGCGGGGAGTACTGCTGATAATGCTGTTGTACCTGGTACGGGGGAACAGGTGGGCTATTCTGGCGGTTATGGTTCCTTATTGCTTGTTTTGGGGAAGCAATACTTATACCGTACAGAGGCTGTGTGGAATTGAATTGGCGAACCTGCCGGTATTCAAGCTTGATCTTTTCAAACCGTTCCTCCGCATTCAGGCAATGGCGATCCTTTCTCTGCCGCTGATTCTTTGGCCGCGCCGTGAACGCACTCCGTTCCCCAAGGTACTGGCATATGCCGCGTATCCGGCGCATCTTGCCGTACTGTGGCTCATTCAGATGAACATGGGGCTGGTGACCAAAGCAATGACCCTGCACCTGCTCATGCCATGGTGGAAATAAGTTGTAATTTCCTATAGATTATGATATAATCCATCTGTTGCACATTTCTTTTTTGGAGGGAACGCATGCCGACGACTGTATTTGATAAGGAATCGATTAAACGGTCTATTGTAGGAAAAATTCAACGCTATAACGGACGTACGCTGGAAGATGCGACCGAGCAGCAGATCTATCAGGCGGTGGCTTCGACCATCCGTGACCAGATCATGCAGAAGTGGGTCGCAGCCCGCGAACGCGATAAGACATATATGGGCAAACGCCTCTATTATCTGTCTGTGGAGTTCCTTACGGGACGCAGTCTTCACTGCAATGCAGTGAACCTGTGCAGTATGGATAATGTGCGTGCTGCACTGAACGAACTGGGCATCAACTGGCGCCATATCATCCGTGAGGAGCCGGAACCCGGACTGGGAAACGGCGGTCTCGGACGTCTTGCAGCATGTTTCATGGACAGCCTTGCGTCTCTTGAGATGCCGGCCATGGGCTGCACGATCCGCTATGAATACGGCCTTTTCCGCCAACGCATTGTTGACGGCCAGCAGGCTGAGATGCCGGATAACTGGCTTGAGAATGGCAATGTCTGGGAAGTCGCTGCGCCTGATGATACGATGGAGGTCCATTTCGGCGGCCAGGTAGAGACGATAGAAGAAGACGGACGCATGAACTTCTATCTGCGTGACGCGCATACCGTGCTTGCCGTACCGTATGATATGCCGATCGCAGGCTATGACTGTGATACTGTGAATACGTTGCGCATGTGGCGTGCCCGTAGCCCGCGCGAACTGGACCTGAACGCTTTTTCCAGCGGTGATTACGGAAAGGCTCTTGAGCAGGATCTCGCTGCTATTATCAGCAAGGTACTGTATCCCGAAGACAATCATGCTGAAGGCAAGCGCCTGCGCCTGACCCAGCATTACTTCTTCACGAGCGCGACGCTGCAGTATGCCATCAAGGATTTCAAGCGTCGTTTCGGTACGCGCTTCCAGCTGCTGCCGGACAAGATCGCGGTACAGATCAATGATACGCATCCCGGCCTTGCGATTCCGGAACTCATGCGCATCCTGATGGACGAGGAAGGACTGGGCTGGGAAGAAGCGCAGTCGATCGTTTGCCGTACGGTAGCGTATACGAATCATACTGTCATGAGCGAAGCACTGGAAAAGTGGCCTGAGCAGATGGTCAAGGAACAGCTGCCGCGCATTTACATGATCCTTGAGGAAATGAACCGCCGTCTGTGCGAACGTCTGTGGAATGCTTTCCCGGGAGACTGGGACAAGATCGCCCATATGGCTATCCTCGCTTATGACCAGGTGCATATGGCGAACCTGTGCGTTGCGATGTGTTATGCGGTCAATGGCGTCAGCAAGCTTCATGGCGATATCCTGAAGAATGTGACCTTCCATGACTACTACACTTTGATGCCGGATAAGTTCACTTATATTACGAACGGTATCACGCATCGTCGTTGGCTGATGGCCTGCAACACAAGGCTGACTGCTCTGATTACTGATGCGATCGGCGACAAGTGGTACAAGGAACCGGAACGCCTCGAGGAACTGCTTCCTTTCGCAGATGATGCTGCATTCCGTGAGAAATTCCAGCAGGTTAAACAGTTCAACAAGCATCAGTTCAATCACATGCTCGAACTGCGTCAGGACATGCAGGCTGAGGAAGACTACATGTTTGATGCGCAGTGCAAACGTCTGCATGAGTATAAGCGTCAGCTGTTGAATGCGCTTCATATCCATGTGCTGTACAACCGGATCATGGATGATCCCAACTTCACCATGACGCCCCGCGTGTTTATCTTTGCGGCTAAGGCAAGTCCTGGATACTACAAGGCAAAGCTGATCATCCGTTACATTCTTGCTCTTTCAAAGCTGATCGACCGCTCGCCGCGGGCACGCAAGATGCTGCGTATCATCTTTGTTGAGAATTACGATGTATCTGCTGCTGAAGCGATTATGCCGGCTTCAGAGCTCTCCGAACAACTGTCTACTGCAGGTAAGGAAGCCAGCGGTACCGGCAACATGAAGTTCATGATGAACGGTGCTGTGACGATCGGCACCATGGACGGCGCTAACGTCGAAATCAGCGAGCAGGTCGGAATGGACAACATCTATATCTTCGGTATGCGTGCAGATACTGCTGCAGCATTGGAGATTGCCGGCGGGTATAATCCCATGACGATCTTTGAGCATAACGCAGAAATACGCCGCGCACTGACGCAGATGATCGACGGTACGGTAATGCCGGACGCGCCTACAGCACTGCAGGCGCTGTATCATGACCTGCTGTTTGATGACAGGTATTTCGTGCTCAAGGACTTTGGCAGTTACTCGATGGCTCAGCGCCGTGTGGACGCGGACTATCAGGACCGCGACAAATGGCTGTGCATGGCGATCATCAATACAGCCAAGTCGGGCGTGTTCGCCTCTGACCGTACGATCCGGGAGTATAACGACAAGATCTGGCATCTGAAATAACAGAATCTAACCGCGGCGGCTCCCCTTGCCGGCGCGGGCTTGATATGCGGTGAGTTCGAAACCATCCTCACCTTAAACAAAACTAAGGAGCGTAACTCTACAATGAAACAAAACGATGCCAGGAAGCTGGCAATGGGCGGCGTCATCGCAGCCTTGTATGTGGCGCTGACATTTGTCGCCGCCGCTTTTGGACTGGCAAGCGGAGCAATCCAGGTGCGCCTGTCTGAAGCCCTGACGATCCTTCCCGTGTTTACCGCGTCTGCTGTTCCCGGACTGACTGTAGGATGCGTGCTGGCGAATCTTCTGACCGGATGCGCACCGTGGGACGTCGTGTTCGGATCTCTTGCTACACTGCTTGGTGCGATTGGCACCCGCCTGCTTAAGAATAAGCCTTATGTTGCTTGGATCCCGCCTGTTGTAGCGAATGCCGTGATCGTGCCATTCGTGCTGCAGAAGGTATATGGCGTGGAAGATGCCTGGTGGTATCTGGCGCTGACTGTCGGCGCAGGCGAACTCATTGCCTGCGGGATCCTGGGAATGTTGCTTTATCACTCGCTTAAGAAGATCCCGAGCATTAAAAATCTCAAGTAACAGACTGACTTTATGCTGTTGGCTGAATAATCCGTAATAATCACAAGAAAGGGGTGGGGGACAATGCATGTATACTATTGTAAAAAATGCAAGCAGGACAGCTTGTCGCCTATCTGTGAGCATTGCGGGATGCAGATCGCTTCACTGCGTCAGAATGAGCGCTTTAAATGGTGCCATATCCGTACGCCGCTTGGCGATACGCCAACACTGCTTGGAGCATTGAAACTGCTTTTCCTGTCCATGGCCGGCCTGCTGCTGGCGATCTTTCTGGGCGAACTGATCGTTTCACCCGAAAAAAAGAACGCGATGGCGATCATATCGACCAGCGGGCTGCTCCCATGGTCGCTGATCCTGTTTGCGGCCTGTGCCGCTGTCATTTTGCTGGTGCTTGGCCTGCGTGGACAGGAAGAACTGCATTTCGTTCTGGACAGCCGCGGTGCGCATCTGCAGGTATGGATCTCGCCGACCCGGATCAAATGCCTGACCAGGTTTATTGCCTTTGACCGCTATAATCTGTCACAGGCACCGGATGGGAATCTGCGTATGCTCGTGGATGAACAGCATCTCCTGTGGAACGATGTTGCCCGCTGTGAAATCCGGCGGCATGCAGGACGTATTGACCTGTATCGACCCGGAAGCTTCCGCTTTATGAGCCTTTATCCGGAACCGGATGAAATGCAGGCTATAGAAGCATATCTCCAGCAGAACATGAAACAGCTGGCTAGGTAAGAGGATAAAAAAACGAATGGCTCTCCGATCAGACTGACAATCGGAGAGCCGTTCTTCGTGTATACAGAGCGTTTATCTGCTGCCCTGGTCGTAGGGGATACCTTCGGCCTTGGGAGCGGCGGAATTCTTGGAGAAGAAGATCAGCACGATCAGCGAGATGATATAGGGCAGCATATTGTAGATAGTGCTAGGCAGATTGAGACGGCTGAGCAGATCAAAACCGGTATACACATTGCTCAGTGCACGGAAGAAGCCGAACAGCAGAGCTGCCAGAGCGATGCGGAAGGGTTTCCAGCCGCCGAAGATCATTACGGCCAGGGCCAGGAAACCAAAGCCTGCGACACCATTCTCAAACTTCCATTCGGAAACGCCGGCAGTGATGTATACAAGACCGCCCAGACCGCCCAGGAGACCGGAGATCAGTACGCCTGCGTATCGCATCTTGTATACGTTGATACCAACGGAAGCGGCTGCCTGCGGATGTTCGCCGCAGGACATCAGGCGAAGACCGAAGCGCGTTTTGTACAGGATGACATAAGCCAGAATCAGCAGACAGAGCGCTAGCGGCATGAACCAGTTGAATTCGTAGCCGTTGACGAGCAGGAAGGCTTTTCTGGCGGAGATATACTGTACAGTCGCTGAAGGGTTGTTGGGGTTGGCGGCGGTATTGATAGCCTTGACGATAACGGTGGCGCCGGCTGTTCCCAGCAGGTTCATGGCCGTACCGACCAGCGTCTGGTCAGCCTTGAAATTGATCGATGCGACCGCTAGGAGCAATGAATAGATGATGCCCATCACCATGGCCGCCAGAATTGAAAGCAGAACGATTATGAATGCGGAGGAGCCGGCCGGCAGTGAGCTCATAACCAGAGCACCGCCCAGCGCACCGAAGACCATGATGCCTTCCAGACCGATGTTGATAACACCGGAATGCTCAGAGAAGCAGCCGCCAAGCGCGACCAGCATCAGCACGGAAGTAAAGACCAGCGTGTATTGGATCAGCAGGATCATGCTTTGCCACCTTCTTTCTGAGCAATGGCCTGCAGCCTTTCGGCTTTCCTGTCAAGACGCCTGTTCAGCGTAAGCTTGAAGAAGAGCACGAAGGCACAGAAGTAGATGATCAGGGATGAGATCAGGCCGGAGATCTCCGACGGATAGACCTGCTTGTTCAGCTGAGCGCCGCCGTCGGTGATGTGCTGGATAAAGAAGGAGGAGAAGATGGTCCCGATCGGATGCAGGCCGCCAAGGAAGGCAGCCGCGATGCCGTTGAAGCCCATACCGGGTACAGAAGACTGCGTAACGGACCATTCCTCAAAACCGGTCAGGTACAGCATGGAAGCGCCGATCCCGGCCAGACCGCCTGCAATCGCCATGGTCAGGACGATGTTTGCCTTATCCTGCATACCGCAGTACTTGGCAGCATGCTTATTGAGGCCTGTGGCGCGCAGTTCGTAACCAAGACGGGTCTTGTTGAGCAGTACCCAGATCCCGACAGCCAGCAGAATGGCCAGCGGGATGGCCAGGCCGACATATTTGTTGTTGTTGAACAGTGTGTTGATGCCCAGCTGCGGCAACAGTGCTTCGGGATGCGCTACGGTCGTTGACGCGCCGTTCTCTATTACCATCTGCTTGGCAACATTGTATGTATAGGGGCTGGTCGGATTCTTGACTTTGCTGAGCAGGGTGTTGACCAGGTACAGTGAGATCCAGTTGAGCATGATACAGGAAATGACTTCATTCACGTTGCGTGTTGCCTTGAGGAGGCCGGAAATGGCACCGACCAGGGCACCGGCGAGAATCGAGGCGATCATGCAGGGCAGCCAGTGCCAGCCGAGACCGACAGCGCAGAAGATGCATGCGCCGGCGCCGGCAACATATTGGCCGGCAGCGCCGATATTGAAGAGGCCGACCTTATAGGCAAACAGAACGCTGAGGCTGCACATGAGCAACGGCGCGGTCTTGACCAGCGTGTTGCCCAGGTTCTTGAGCTGGGTAGCGCGCTTACTGTAGTTCCAGAAGTTCTTGATGATGTCAAGGATAGCTTCCACGGCACCGCTTGGGTTGATGATCAGCAGGGCGATAAAGCCTACCAGCAGACCAAGCAGGATGCAAAGCAGCGAGGACAGAAGCGTCTGCACTGCCGGCTTCCTCAGAATTGAGTTTCCTTTGCGCATGGCTTACATCTCCTTCCGCTTGGCGCCGGCCATATAGAGGCCCATTTCTTCAGGCGTCGTCGTCTTGGGATCAAGTTCGCCCACAATCTCGCCCTCATACATGACGAGGATACGGTCGGATACATCCAGTACCTCATCCATTTCGAGCGAGACCAGCAGGACAGCCTTGCCTGCATCGCGCTGTGCCACGATCTGCTTGTGGATGTACTCGATGGCACCGACATCCAGACCGCGGGTAGGCTGTACAGCGACCAGAAGGGACGGATTCCTGTCAATCTCGCGGGCAACGATGGCTTTCTGCTGGTTGCCGCCGGACATGCTGCGAGCGGAAGTGATCGCGCCCTGACCGGAACGGATATCATACTGCTCGATCAGCTGGTCCGCATAAGCGCGGATGTTCTTGCGGCGCAGGAATTCGTTCTTGTTGAACTGCGGTTCGAAATAACGCTGCAGGACGATGTTGTACTCCAGCGAGTAATCAAGCACCAGACCGTGCTTATGCCGGTCTTCGGGGATATGGCTCATGCCCATGACCGAACGTCTGCGGATGGGCATCTTGGTAATGTCCTTCCCGAGCAGTGTGATCTTGCCGCCGGCCAGCGGTTCCAGACCGGTCAGACCGTAGACGAATTCCGTCTGGCCGTTGCCGTCGATACCAGCGATACAGACGATCTCACCCGCACGCACTTCAAACGAAACATTCTTGACAGCGTTGTTCTTGTGCATGTGCGAGGCGACGGTCATGTTTTCGACCTTCAGAATGACATCGCCCAGCTTCTGCGGCTTTTTTTCGACATGGAAATTGACATTGCGGCCAACCATCATGGCGGAAAGATCTTCCATCGTCACGTCCTTGGTATTGACGGTGCCGATGTACTTGCCCTTGCGCAAAACACTGCAGCGGTCGGCGACAGCCATGATCTCAGCAAGCTTATGCGAAATGAACAGGATGCTCTTTCCTTCCGCGGCAAGATTGCGCATGATCTGCATCAGCTCTTCGATCTCCTGCGGAGTCAAGACAGCGGTCGGCTCGTCAAAGATCAGGATATCGTTATCGCGGTAGAGCATCTTCAGAATCTCGGTGCGCTGCTGCATGCCCACGGTGATATCGGAGATCTTAGCGTCGGGATTCACCTGCAAGCCGTATTTCTCGCTTAGCTTGAGCACACGCTTGCGGGCTTCCGCCTTGTGCAGGATACCGGCTTTGCCGACCGGTTCAACACCGAGGATGATGTTGTCGAGGACCGTAAAGCATTCGACAAGCTTGAAATGCTGATGGACCATGCCGATGCCCAGGTCATTGGCATCATTGGGGTCACTGATCTTGACCTCTTTCCCGTTGATCTTGATGATGCCTTCCTCAGGCTGGTACAGGCCGAAAAGCACGCTCATCAGTGTGGATTTGCCCGCGCCGTTCTCGCCCAGCAGAGCATGGATCTCACCCTTGCGCAGCTGCAGCGTGATATCATCGTTTGCGATGATGCCGGGGAAACGCTTGGTGATGTGCAGCATCTCAACGGCGTATTCGCTGTCCTGCGGCCGGATTTGTTCCTTCTCCAAAGTGCATACCTCCCTTGGACCAAAGTATTATATCTCGGGGCACATCTGTGCCTTTTTCACAAAAGCCCCCGTATTGCCATAAGGCAAGCGCGGGGGCTTTTGTGAAAAACCGGAGAGGAAGTCCTCTCCGGCTGAGAAGCGATTACTTAATGTTGGCGTTGTAGTTCACAACGATCGCAGTCTCGGGCTTGATGTCGGGGTTGCTGTTGTTGTCAACAGTGATCTCACCAGCGAACATCTTGGCGACCAGAGCGGCGTAGTCTTCAGCAGTGAAGCCTTCGGCGAACTGGGTGGAAGGAGCGATCTGGACATAGTTGGCTTCGGGATCGTTGCCAACCAGACCCAGCGTCTCGACCTTGCCGCCGTAGTTGGCGAAGTTGCCGGCCTTGATCTCGGTGAGCAGGGTGTTGACGGTAGCGGCCAGACCCTTCATGGCGCTGGTCACGACCAGACCTTCGGTGCCGTAAGCGCCGTCGATCTGAGCAGCCTGGTCAACGTCAACGCCGATGACCTTGGTGCCTGCAACCTTGGTGGCAGCTTCAGCAGCAGAGGAGTAGATGCCGCCGCCGCAGGCGAACACGACCTGAACGCCCAGGTTCTGATACCAGTTGTCCATATAGGCAGTGATATCGGCATCGCCGAAGAACTGGTTGCCGTATACGTACTCGATGGTGACCTTGTCGGCCTTCTCCATCTCAACAGCAGCAGCGTTGGCGCCCTGCACATAGCCGAAGCCATAGCGCACGACGGCGGGAACGGCCATGCCGCCCAGATAACCGAGCTTCTCATAGCCCAGTTTCACAGCAGCGTAACCGGCCATGTAGCCGCACAGCTCTTCCTGGTACACAGCGCAGTAGACGTTGGGGCCGACTGCGACGCCGCCCAGATCGCCTTCACTGACGTCCAGAGCGACGAACTTGATGCCTTCATACTCACCCTGCACTTCCGCGATGGTCTCGCCGAAGGCATAACCGGGCATAACGATGACGTTATAGCCTTCGTCATCAGCCTTTTCCACCATGGCAACGCGCTCAGCAGTGCTGTCGCCGGCGGGCTTATAATAGGTGAAATCGATGCCGTTGGCTTCGCACCATGCCTTGGCGGCTTCATAGGTGGTCTGGTTGAAGGACTGGTCGGTGATGTCGCCGTAGTCGGTGATCATCGCAACGCGCATTTCTTCCTCGGCGGAAGCAACGGCGACGACGGTCAGCGCCATCATAACGGCCAGAAGCAGAGCGATAAACTTCTTCATGAACAAGTTCCTCCTTATGTTTTGTCGTGCGCCGCATCGGCGCATGCACATCCACATGGCTTTTCCATGCTTATAGTATTATATCAAAAGCACAGGAATGAAAAAAGAGAAAAAAATAAAAACTTTTTTATATAAATCGTAATAAACGTTCACATATGTAAACTGCCGTCCTGTTGTACGGGGCGGCAGCGATGTCAGCCGATCAGCTGGTCTACGATTTTCTGAAGATCTTCCTCTTTTCGTTCAACATCTCTGAGCAACGCAATCTGTGCGCGGGTGCGGATGAGGTTGTGCTGGGGCGAGTTGATCTTGAAATACAGGTCTCCGTCAAGGTAATCCGTCAGGAAGCGCATGGCGAGCTCACAGGTGATCACCTTGATTCCCAGCGGAAGCCGTGTCAGTTCCTCGCGGGTCAGGAAACCGTTGGTCTCTTCAATAAACCCGCGGGTGAAAGCACGCGCTTTATCCATATCCAGGGCAATCTTACTGGTATCCGGTTCATCTTCGACAGCGGTGGAGGCACCGAAGCGGATGGCATCGCCGTAATCGTAGAGCACGGAGCCGGGCATGACGGTATCCAGGTCGATGATGCAGATCGCGCGGCCGCTCTGGCGGTCGATCATTACATTGTTGGATTTGGTGTCATTGTGCGTAACGCGAAGGGGAAGAACGCCGCGGTCGATCAGCTGGACGATGCTGCTCATCATACGGCGGTGTTCGAACATGAATTCGATCTCTTCCTCAACATCTGCCGCACGCCCTGCCCTGTTTTCATCAATGGCGCGCATCAGCTGGAAAAAGCGCTTGTACGTATTATGAAAGTTGGGAATGGAAACAAAGAGCTGGTCAGCAGGGAAATCGATCAGCAGCTTCTGGAAACTGCCGAAGCCGCGGCCGACCTCATAGAACGAAGATGCATCCACCGTATCATAGGCGATCGCGTCCGTAATGAAGACATAAGCGCGCCAGTAATTGTTATCTCCGTCCTGATAGACCAGCTGTCCGCTGCTGGTGGGGACAAGGTCCAGGACGTGCCTTTCGGGATCTTCGCCTCGCGCGATCATAGCGGTGCGCAGATGATCGGTTACCCGGGCAATGTTCTGCATCACGCCGATCGGATCCTTGAAAGCATAAGTATTGATGCGCTGAAGTGTATAATCGCGCCGGACACCGTGATCATCATAGACCAGGTGATAGGTAGTATTCACATTGCCCGAATGCAGTTCTTCGGCAGACCGGTATACGCCTTTGAAGATAAACTGGGGAAGAATGCTTTTGATCTCATTATAGATCATAGCGCGTCTCCTTGCTGACGGTAACCGTGCGGGTTGAGCTCCTGCCAGTGCCAGGCATCGCGGCACATGTCCTCGAGCGAACGGCGCGCGCGCCAGCCGAGCACACGCTGTGCCTTGGATGCATCGGCATAACTGACAGGCAGATCGCCGGGCCGGCGTGCTACGGTTTCCTTATTTAAAATAAGCCTGTTGACGTTCTCAAATGTGTTTACGACCTGGTATACACTGTAACCTTCACCGGTGCCGAGGTTGAATGTCTCCACTCCTGTATGCTCCATAGCATATTCCAGGGCTTTGACATGGCCTTCGGCAAGATCCATGACATGGATATAGTCACGGATGCAGGTTCCGTCCGGAGTCGGATAATCGTTGCCGAACAGGAATAGTTTCTCGCGCACTCCTGCTGCGGTCTGGCAGATAAAAGGCATGAGGTTATTGGGAATGCCGCTCGGGTCCTCGCCGATCAGCCCGCTTTCGTGTGCGCCGACCGGATTGAAGTAGCGCAAAAGGACGACTGACCATTCGGGGTCAGCAGTTACAGCATCGCGCAGGATCTGTTCGTTCATCCATTTTGTCCATGCGTACGGGCAGGAACAGAAACCCAGCGGCATGTCCTCACGCATAGGCGGCTGCTGGTCACCGTAGACAGTCGCGGAGCTGGAAAATACGATCCGCTTGACGCCGTGTGCGGCAAGACGGTTGCAAAGGGCGATAGTTGAATTCAGATTGTTGCGGTAGTACTCAAGGGGAATATGCACTGATTCACCGACCGCCTTAAGACCGGCAAAGTGGACAGCCGCGTCAATGGATTCGTTGTTCAGCACGCGGTCCAGGTCGGCTTCACTGCAGCAATCGCCTTCATATACAGTGACGTGTTTCCCGGTGATCTTCTCCACACGGCGCAGGGCCTCAGGAGAACTGTTGATATAATTGTCCAATACGACGACCTCGTGCCCGGCGTTCAGCAGGGCGACGCAGGTATGGGAACCGATAAAGCCGGCACCGCCGGTAAGCAGGAAGCGCATAGAGTTCCCTCCTTAAAAATCTGTCTCAAGTATACGATTTTTACAAAACACTGTCAATTGCATGGACATTTTACAAAAGGAGATTTGAAAATGCCATAAAGCTTGCTATAATAGTAGAACGAAAGAAGGAGGTACGAGGGATGAGCTTGCTGAACCGCAGGAGCAAGGCCGAACGCTTTGAAGCGGCTGTGATGCAGCATGAACGCGGCATCTACCTGCTGTGCCTGCGCATGATGGGACGGCGCGAGGACGCTGAAGACTGTGCGCAGGAAGCACTTCTGAATGCCTACCGTGCGTACGACAGCTTCCGGGGCGAAGCGGACATAAAGACCTGGCTGTACCGCATTGCCAGCAATACCTGCATGAGCGCGCTGCGCAAGCGCCGCGGCGAAACATCGCTTGAAGTGCTTCGCGAAGAAGGCTTTGAGCCGACAGACACGCGCATGCCTCAGCCGGAAAAAGAAGCCGAGAGAAACGATCTGCGATCCAGACTGGCCGAAGCGATCGCAGCACTGCCGGATGACCAGCGTGAGAT
>JAFZPO010000017.1 GCA_017550305.1 Clostridia bacterium | reverse complement strand
CCGCTGATCGGCCCATCGAATTTCATCCTGCTGCACCCTGGCGAGTACTTCACGTTTGATGAACTCTATGTCGTAGCGGAAGAAGACGTACAGAGCGGAAGTATCCTGGTCTGCATGGGCGGGAATGCCGCATACTTCAAAAATGATACTGAATGGGAGTATGTTGCATCCAATGCCATTTATCAGGAAGTTCCCCTGACGCTGGAGGAAAGTGCAAAACCCAGCCTGTATCTGTCGCTCTCCTGGGCGGCGGATGCCGGCGCGGGCAAACGCTATCTTGGCGCAGAAATTCCTGTTGTATGCGAGCTGACCAATACCGCCGACGTGCCGCTCCTCATAGGCGCTTATGGCAAAAATATCTCCAATGGCTCTACGCCGAATCCGTGGTATTATGTCGATGATTTCAACGATGATATGACACTGCTGGGCCCCGGACAGAACATGACATATACGCTTATGCTGTCTGTGGACGAGAGTGCGGTCGAAAGCGGCGTGCTGCTCGGCTCTTGGGACGACTTCGGCGTTTGGTATCAGGGGGACAAGATTAAGTATTGCTTCTCCAATATTGTGGACTATGTGATCCCGCTGACGGGCGAAGTGCCGCCGCCGGATGAAGAGCCGCGGATCGAGCTGAAGCTATTCGTATCGCAGTACGATCCCGCGGGCCAGACCGAGTTCAATTATCCCGACCCGAACAATTATGACGAGGTCTGGTACCGCTTCCGTGTGGTCAATACAGGAAATGTACCGCTGCGTCTGGAGCAAATCAATATCTACCGCAGTGGAGGCGGCGCAGCTGCCTTCATTCTGAACATGCCCTGCATCCTCGATCCGAACGAGGAATACGTCAATCCGGACTACACCTGCAGCTGGGTGCTGATGGAGCAAAACATCATTGAAGGCACCGCCAGCGAGAATTATGCGGGCGAGATGCAGATCGCGTTTGATGCATACGCTGTCACGACGGATGAAAGCATGCAGACCTTCAGCAACCAGGAGGCCTTCCGGTATAAGATCCGTGATCCGGAGATAATTATTGACGAGGTCCCGGGCGGCAGCGAACTGTGGCTCTACAAGTACTCCAAGTACGCTCCCGCGGACTATGCGGGATATCAGCTGGGCGAGGAGATCGTCTATGTGCTGGAGGTCTACAATGCCGGGGATGTCGCGGTGCCCGTGGCCAACCTGACAGACAGCATGACGGGTCTGAACGCGAATCTCTATAACATCGCACCGGACGAGTGGCGCGCTTTTGAGGAAACGTACACCGTGACGATGCAGGATGTCGCCGACGGATATATCTACAATGAAGCCTGGATCGGATGGAACGATCCCATCACCAATGAAGAGAAATGGGACTTCGATGATGAGTGGCTGCCCGTGACCAGCAAGACCGGTCTCCTGGTGCAGAAGCGCATTGTCGACGAGAAGGCCGTCTATTACGAAGGCGACCAGATCGAGTTCCAGGTGACCTTCACGAACAACAGCAACGAGCCGATCTACAATGTGGATATCTATGATGATCTGCTGTATGTTGAGACCGGCAATTACTCCCTGTTCACTATTGGCACAATGATGCCCGGCCAGGTGGAGAAAGCCACCTTCAAGTACACCGTGACCGCAGCGGACGTCCTCGGTCCCGGCTATGTGATGAACTATGCCTACGGTTATTATCTCGACGCGCAGGATGCGCTGCATGCCGTCTACAGCAATGATGTGTACGTGACGCTGGGCGAGAAGGATGGTCCGGTCCTGAGTGCCACGCTGAAGAAGGAAGAGACCAGCAAGCCGCTCAATGATGAGTACTATCAGCTGAATGAGGCCATCACCTACAAGATTACGATCAAGAATACGGGTACTGTCGATATCGACGCCTATGTGTATGACAGCCTGAAGGATTATGATTTCGGCCTGATCGGCGACGCACTCGGTCTCAAGCCCGGCGAGGAGAAATCGATTCCTTACAGCTATGTCGTGACACAGCCGGATGTCGACGCGACCAAGGTGATCAACTATGCGACGGCTGAGTACCGTCCGACCACGTCCTGGATGACGCATACCGTGACCAGCAACAAGGTGACCAGCCCGACCAATGAAAAGACCATTACGGATGAGATCATCCCGCCCGTCACGGTGAAACCGGGCGACTGCTGCGAGCGCGAGCTGCTGGGGATCCTCGGCAGTGCTGCGCAGTACAGCCTACATCTGTGCGGTGAGCACGCAAAGGTCGAGGAGACCGTGGAAGCGCTGCTGGAGAGCGGCGCGGCGGATGCCTGGCAGCAGGCGTACGCACTGTGGCACGAGACGCTGGACGATATGTACAAACAGCTGATTGAGGCCGCCAGTGACGAAGCGCGCGTGACCGTGCTCAATGACCGTATGAACTACTACCTGTGGCTGGGCAGTTATGAGAAGGTACTGAACCTGATCTATCCGGACGAGCCCGAGACCGTAGCAGAGAAACTGTCTGATAACATGATGGACCGCTGCGCAGACCTGTGCTGCGAACTGCACACTGCGCCTGATGCCCGCAAGGATACCATGGTCCGCAAGAGTATCGACCGTCCCATGAACATCGAGAAGACGGGCCGCGAGACGCTGAAGCGCGAAGGCAGCAATATCGAGTATGTGCTGTACTTCGGCGGAAAGCTCAGTTCTGTGCTGGATAGAGTGATCGAGTCTGTCGACTCGGCCGCGACCCGTCCCGAGCTGGAGGAAGCCTTCATCCGTGCACAGCGCATGTGGCAGATGGAGCTTGACAGCGGCGTCAATGCCCGCTATAAGGCTGCGGACAAGGAAGGCCGTCAGATCATAGCGATGAACCGCAAGCTGCTGGATCAGATGATTGCGGCTAGGAAAGCACTGCTCGAGCTGCTCTATCCCGTTGATCCGCATATCGTGGCAGAACGCATTGCCGTCGAGTACATGAACAACGTGGTAGAATTCAAGTAATCCATACGCACACATAAAGCAGGCAGGCCGGGGAGAGATCCCCGGCCTGCTTTCGTGGAAGACGTTATAGCGTCCTTTGTTCACAAATGTTTTTCCATAAGATAAAAGGTGCCCTTCCGCCAGAGGGCTGTTCCGACCTGCTCATATCCGCTTCTGCGGTATAAGGCCAGGGCATAGGGGTTATTGCAGAAAACGTCCAGCCTGACCGTTTCCACGCCGTTTTCACGGAGCTCCTCTTCGATATGCCGGAGCGTTTCCTTCGCAACCCCTCTGTTCTGGAATCGCGGATCGACACAAAGCCTGTGCAGTACACGGTATTCGCTGCCCGGGTATTTCCAGTTCCCGTTTGCGTACTGCTCGTCGCATTCCCTGCTGACAGCATAGATCACCGCAATGTCCGTATCCTGCATACCGGCATAAAGCCAGCCGTTCCGGATATCCGAAAGGAAGACTTCCTCGGCGGGATACAGATCGTCCCACTGGAGAATACCTCGGTTCTCCAGCTCCGCAACGGCAGATGCGACCAGGTGCATGATCGATCCAATATCCTTTTCTTCCGCTAGTCTGTAATGCATGTAGACCTCGCAATCCGGCAGCCTGTCATAATCAGACAGAGGGGGTTACAGACATCCTCTCCGTATGGCTTCTTCGATGAGCCTGGGCTGGATCAGGGGATAGGTCCATTTCTGCGGAAGCTCATCCAGCAGCAGGACCTTTTCTATTTCACTGTGCAGTTCTTTTTCAAATGCTGTTATCCTTGCGGAATACAGCATTCCGAATATCTCTTCACCCGTATCCTTGGTTCTGTTTCTACCGGTAACGGAATACACGCATACGGGCTCGATCGTGTATTCTGTCGCGCCTGTCTCCTCGTATAATTCCCTTTTTGCTGTATCATAGATCGCTTCCCCGGGCTCCCTGTGGCCTCCGGGAACTTCCAGTGTGTCCCTTTCCTTGTGCTTGCAGAACACCCATCTGCCATCCGTTTTTGAAATGATAACGGCAAATCTCAGCAGCGCATCGTCAATCGTATCATAGAATCTGACTTCCATTATGAGCAGTCTCCATTATCCTCGTTCAGGATTGTTCACGGCTGATATGTTTCCATGATCTCAAGGATGTCCGTCTTATAGACGTTTCCGTTCAGTATACCACCGTTGGGGGAGAACGAGAGCGTTCTGATATCGCGCGGGTCCTCTTCATATGGGGACGTCGCGGTATTTTCGTCAAAGTATTCCTTCAGATACTTCAGCGCATTCCCGCTGGGAAAGATCACGTCGCCTGTGCCTGCCGGGATATTGAGATGTTCGAACGCGCGGAGGACCTCCTTTGTCCGGATATTATAGGGATTATCATCCTCTGTACTCACAAGCCATGCAGGCTGCAGCCGGACGGGGATCCCAGCATTTATGGCACATTCGGCAAAGTGCAAGACCGGTTCCAGTGGGATATACTCCTGATGGAACGCGTCAACGGACAGGAGCAGATCATTGACCCCACTGGCGGCAAGATCCTGGGCGACTTTTGCGATCCGTTCCGGATCCCGGGAGAAATAGCCGTTGGTGATCAGCTGTCGCCGCTCAACGCCTATTTCAGAGGCAGTCTTATGGATCGTGCAGACCGTTTCAGGATACAGGAGCGGCTCTCCGCCGAAGGTCATTACGGTCCTGATCGGATAGCGCTCACAGACTTTACGGACCGTGTCTGCCGCGATGTCTGCGTCTATATGCTCCGAGCAGTTATCGGGATCGCCGTTCTGGCAGTGCCTGCATTTTCCGGTACATGCCAGTGTGATCACGAACTCGATTTTGTTCAGGTTCTTCAGATATTCATTCATTGAAGCAGTACTCCCGGTTCAAGTGTTATTCCCTGTGCAGGGGCTTTGACATATAGAGCATCAGCTCGTCGTCATTTGTATATTCGGCATAAGGAACGCACTGCTTGTTCCCATACCATACACCGGTGCCGTCGGGTATATATCCGCGCTTGGCATACATGCGCTGGGCGCTGCCGTATCCCGAGTGCAGGCCTACAGCGAGATAGACGATGCCGGCATATCCTGCGGCGATCTTCTCGGCCTGGTCCATGAGTGCTGTACCGATCCCTCTGCGGCGGAACTTTTCCAGCACGCCAAAGTCCACGATCTCGGGAAGGTCCTTGTTGCCGAACGGCCCTTCGATGGACTTCGGATAGACATTGATATATCCGGCAACATGCCCCTCGTATTCCGCGACAAGGGAGATGCACAGCCCCTGATCCCGGTGCTTCAGGCGCGTCAGATACTTATCGATGGTCTGATGCCATCCCTGGGCGATCTCTTCTTTTGTGATGATCTCCGCATCCGCGGGAACCATATCCCGGATAAGCAGCTGGGAGGACTCATAATATACCATGCGCATTTTCTCCTGACAGTACAGAAACGGAGCCCAATCGGGCTCCATGATGATAGATAGTGTGTGTTATTTGTCGAGACCGAACATGACAGCAAAGAGGCGCTTGCCGGTTCCAGTCGCGATGACCTCGCTCAGCGTATGTTCAAGACCCTCGCGCGAAGTGCCATGCGAATAGCAGTTGACCAGGAAATCCGCTTCCAGAAGGATCTGGTGATCGATGCCGTCAATGGGCGAGAGCGTATGGTGCTCGCCTACAAGCGTACAGATGCGCTCAGTTTCCTCTGCAGTAAAGTCCATGCCGGAGAGCAGCGAGCGTACCAGTGCCGGGCCTTCCTGCTCCTGCAGCGGGCCCGGATGCGAACCATACCTTTGGTCACACAGCGAAATGGCGATATCGTGGACGAGCGCGGCAGCCTGGAGCACTTCACTGGTATGCGCGTCCATTCCCTCACATTCCGCGATCAGTGCCGCATAGGCGTGCACTTTTGTAAAATGCTGGATCAAGTCCGGACGCCCGCGGTCAAACTCCGACATCGCAAGATAGAGATCACGGATCCTTTTCTGCAAGGCAGGCTCCTTTCTCAGGTCTGGATCTGCAGCATCTGCTCCAGCGAGCCGTCATCCTCAAAGACCATGAAATCACGTACGCCCAGGCGTACGGTCTGGCCGTTCTTCAGATTCTTGTATTCATGACCGTTCGCGATCACGCGTACCAGTGTCTCGCCGACGCGTACGCGGCAGTCGTCAACGTCGCCCAGATAGTACTGCGCTTCCAGCGTGCCTTCCAGGACGCCATCTTCAGTAAAGTACAGGTTTTCAGGACGTACCGCGACTTCCACCTTGCCGGTGCGCGGTCCGTCATAGGCAAAGGACTGGCCGCCCATCTTCGGGAATACGATCCGGCCGTTCGCGGATTCACCCTTGAAGAAGTCGACCTTGCCCAGAAAGTCAGCGACAAACTGGTTGGCGGGCTGGTTGTAGATCTCCTCCGGACTGCCGCACTGCTGCACGACACCGCGGTTGATCAGGAAGATACGGTCGCTCATGGCCATGGCTTCGGTCTGGTCATGCGTTACATAGACGACAGTGATCCCCAGCTGGCGCTGGATCTCCTTGATCTCAAAACGCATGGACTCGCGCAGCTTCGCGTCCAGATTCGACAGCGGCTCATCCAGGAGCAGGAGCTTCGGGGCAGCGACCAGTGCGCGCGCCAGTGCGACACGCTGCTGCTGACCGCCGGAAAGCTGGTTGGGGAAGCGCTCGGCATACTGGCTCAGATGCACGATCTCGAGCACGTGCTCAACGCTTTTCTTGATTTCTGCCTTGGGCACTTTTTTGATCGTCAGGGGATATGCCACGTTGTCGAACACGTTCATGTGCGGCCATACTGCATAGCTCTGGAAGACCATGCCGACGCTGCGCTTTTCAGGCGGGATGAATGTCTTTCCGCCGGAAACCAGCTGGTTGTCGATATACAGCTCACCGGTCGTCGGCTTTTCAAAACCGGCGATGATGCGCAGCATGGTAGTCTTGCCGCATCCGGACGGTCCCAGCAACGTTATGAATTCGCCTTCCTGAAAGGTCTCGTTGAACTCCTTAAGCACGACGTTGTCGCCGAAGGCTTTTGTGACATGTTTAATCGTTACGGTTGCCATCAGTCATCGATCCTTTCTCAGATGGAGAATTCACCCTTGGTCAGGCGGTTGAGTACGAAGTTCAGTGCAACAACGATCAGCAGGATGCCGAACGCCATGGCGCAGCTTTGAGGCTGGCTGGTAAATGTCCAGTTTTCATACAGCTGGTAGCCGATCGTCTTTGTGGTACTGGAATATAGCAGTGAGGTCATGGACAGTTCATAGAAGCTGGGAATGAAGATCAGGAACCAGCCGGCAGCGATGCTGGGGAAAATCAGGGGACCGGTAATCTTAAACATTGTGCGGGTCCAGCTGGCACCGGCGATCTGGCTGCATTCTTCAAGCGAGGAGTGGATCTGGCTCATGGCCGATACTACAGTACGCATGCCCATCATGAGGTACTTGATAAGATAAGCGACGATCATGATATAGGCGGTGTTGTAAATATTAATACCGAAATTCCCTTTCATGGTCATGATCAGTCCCAAGGCGATAACCACGGAAGGAGTACCGGAGCCCAACGTGATAAGGAAATCGGGGATCTTCCTGCCGCGGACGCGCGTGCGCTGGAGCAGATAACTCATGACGCAGGCGACCACGATGCCGATCGTGGCAGTGATAATGCCGAAGATCAGGGAGTTCTTGAGACAATTGATCGTTTCCTGTCGTCCAAAGATGTCTGACCAGTTGACCGTCGTGAAGTTGGTCTTGGAGAACATGCTCTTACCGACGTCGATCTTGAACGAGGTGGTCAGGATCGTTGCGAACGGGATCAGGATCACGATCACAGCGAAGAGCGACACCAGGACCGTCAGCGGGATACGCCATTTGCGCAGGTCTACAATAGCAGGGCGGACTGACTTGCCGGACACTGTTATGTACTGACGCTTGGCCAGTACCACGTCAGACAGGAACAGGATCACCAGCGCAATGACCATCAGGAAGACGGCCATGCCGGTAGCGTCGTTCAGACTTTGCTGACTCTGTCCGACGTATTCCACAATGCGTGTTGTTACTGTATGTACACGTCCGGGGCTGCCGATGATTGATGGGATGCCATAGCAGCTGGCCGCGCAGACAAATACGAGCAATGCGCCTGAGATCAGCGAGGGCATCATCATAGGCAGGGTGACGGTGAAAAGCGTCTTGACCGGGGACGCGCCGGAGATGCGGCTGGCTTCCTCCAGGGAAGGATCCATCTTCTCCATGGCGCGGCTGATGGTGATGAACGCATAGGGATAATAAAAGCTTGTCAGCACCCAGATCATGCCCGGGAGCGTATAGACATTCAGAGGACCGGGTGCATCGCTCAGGTTGAACAGTACGCGCAGCCATTGGTTAATAGTACCTACGTTCGGATTGAGCAGACGCAGCCAGGCCATGGCGCCGACATACGGCGGCACCATATAGGTAAGCACGAAGAGACTGCGGAAGAATTTCTTGCCGTAAAGATTCGTACGTCCTACCAGCCAGGCTAGCGGGAAGGCAAGCAGGGTTCCGAGGATCATTGTCGCAGTTGCGGCAATCAGCGTGTTCTTCAGCGCATCCAGATTCAGCGGATAGGTATACAGACGTTTGAATGTCTCAAGCGAAAATTCCCCGTCGGGAGTGAACGCTTTGATCATCATGTATACCAGCGGCATCAGCTGGAAGAGCAGCAGGAAGTCTACGATGAGCAGGATGAGCAGCCACTTGAAATCGACGATCCAGCTCTTGTCAGCCATCATGAGGACAATCAGCAGGAGCGCATCAAGCGCTGCCAGGATACCCACCAGAATAACCGTGCGGCTGGAACTGATCACAAGCTGCTGTATCCATGAGATCTTCCCATCCGCAATAGTGCGGAAAGCATCTAGCTGGACGGCTTTGTCGCGCACGCCTTTTTTGAAGGCGTTCACGTTATCGGTAATCTTGCTGTCTGCCGAGCCGTTGCTGATAAAGAAAATCTGCATCAGCATGGCCTGCCTGTTCTCTCCCGTCAGAGACCCCGCAGCTTTTTCTGCCTCGGCAGGCAGCGGAGCATTTTCATCCGCAATGCAGGCCAGCAATTCAGCGCGAAAAGCATCCTGCCTGGAAGTAGGTATGGCTGCAAGCTCCTTGCGAGCAGAAGCTCCGACTTTGGGACCGCCAGCCAGGTAGGTCGTATAAAGGAGTTTATACAATGTTGCCCCGTTCTGGTTGTCATTCGCCTGAGCAATCGCATTTTCCGCTGCCTGTCCGCCACCTGCATTCTGACCTTCCCAGGCAGCAACAAGCATCCGGTGCGCCGCTTCATCCACGGTCGCTCGCTGTTCCTTGCCCAGCGCATCCAGCTGCGGCTGTAATGTTTTCCAGGCTTGCTGAACATCGCCGGACAGTTTATATACCGCCTTATAACCTGACTCCGAACTGAAACCGGATGCAGAGTATGTCCGCATACCCATTACGCCGGTAACGATCACGACAAGGCTCAGCACAAAAACCGCCGCCAGTACGATCTTGGTGATCGTTGGCGTCGGATCGCGCCTTTGGATATCGCGCTGCATCGTGCTAACGCTTTTCATCCGCCATGCACCTCTCTGTGTTCACCGATAATACTGAAAGGGGGAAAGCCGCGTTACGGCTTCCCCCCTGTGGAAGCACGGGATCGACCGATTACTTGCTGGTAACGCGTTCGGTCCAGGCCTGGTTAATGGCCTCACGATTCTGATAAGCATTTACCCAGTCAACACCGAGATCCTGCTCGATCAGCCAGTTGGTATCAACAGAGTCATAGGGGATATCTTTCATGGAGGCAAATACAGAGTGCATCCAGCCACCCAGGATCAGCCTCTGGCCGGCTTCACTCAGCAGCCAGTTCTCAACGGCCTCGCAGGCTTCGATGTTCACGTTGGCGGAGCGGTCTTCCGCAACAGTCATGACAGTGGAGGGAATCAGGATAACGCCGTCTTCAGGATAGATGCAGGCGACGTTGGTCTTGGGAGTTCCGGCCTGCTGAGCTTCGTCGAGCACTTTCAGGATGGACTCCTCGAGGATCATGATGGCGGCGCACTCACCGGTCTCCAGCTTGGCGATAGCGGTGGAGCCAGACTCGATCATGACATCATTGGCGCGCAGGGCATCCAGGTATTCCACGCCATAGTGGTTGTCCTGAATCAGGGAGGCGACAGCAGCAAAGGTGGTACCGCTGGTCAGCGGGTTACCCATGGAGATCAGGCCCTTGAGGTTGGTGTCAAACGCGAAGTCCTTGAAGGTCTTGGGAATGGTCACGCCCTTGGCGGCCCACTCTTCAACCTTTTCGGGGTTGTAGGCAAGAACCATGTTGCAGACGCGGACAGGATACCAGTAACCTTCCTCGTCATAGGGGAAGCGAAGCAGTTCGCCGGGATTCTCGATCGCGATGGGCTCCAGATATCCGGCTTCCTTCAGCTCGAAGGAGAAAGCAGGCTCAGCCACAAGCATCATGTCGCAGCCCAGCGTGCCGGTCTCCATTTCGCCGTACAGCTTGGTGATCAGCTTGCTGGTGCCGGCATAGAAGAAGAAGCTGCCGTCAAAAGCGGGCTCGAGGTTCGGGAACTCTTCTTTCAGCGCAGCATCCATCGCTTCGATTACGATCGGATACATCGAGGTATAGATGGCCAGCTTGCCGGAAACGTCCTCATTCACGGCCAGGGCGCTTGAGCCAAAGGCAGCGACCATTACCAACGCGAGCAGGAGAGCAACGATTTTCTTCATACAGAATAGACCCCTTTCAGGTATTAGTATTATTCCGGCTTTGATCTGTGCCGGTTTCTGAATGCATTATAACATGCAGCGTATATGAATGCAAGCATGTATATTATAAACAGGAAACTGACGGGGTACGCTTTACACGAAGCGGAACGCTGTGCGATGCCGTTTTTCCGACCATTCCCTGCAGGCTTCGCGGGCCCAGATCAGGTGTTCAATGGGTGTATCCTGCGGGATCGTACAGTCAGCGCCTAGCACGAAGCCCGCGCTGCCGTTCTGATCCAGAAGTTCGAATACGAAATTCCGGATCTCCTCGCGG